>NATK01000003.1 GCA_002085285.1 Candidatus Latescibacteria bacterium 4484_7 | reverse complement strand
CCGTTGTACTTTGGAGGAAGCTTATTCTTCAAGGCCTCCATCTTCATCGCTTCGAGTTCTTCGGGAGTGCAGAAACATCGGTACGCTTTCCCCTCGTCGAGAAGACGCTGAACCTCGGAGTGATACAGCACCTGTCGCGCCGATTGTATGTAAGGACCGTAATCGCCTCCCACATCCGGGCCCTCATCCCAATCGAGACCGAGCCATTTGAGTCCTCTCAGGATCCCCTCGTACGACTCCTTCGTCGAACGCTGAGCGTCCGTGTCCTCTATTCTCAGGACAAAAACACCACCTGTTTTTCTGGCATAGAGATAGTTGTAGAGCGCAGTTCTCGCGCCTCCCACATGAAGGTGACCCGTCGGGCTCGGAGCAAATCTCACCCTAATCTGTTTGTCTTGATCGGCCATAACACTCCCCGGCAATCTCCTTCGATCTCCTACTTCTTCCCCGCCCCCGCTTCTCTATCGACCCTTATTCTGTCGATGAGCGCATTGTAATCCATACCGAATGCCTTTTTCGAGGCCTTGTCCATATCGAGGCCCTGCCCAAGATAGTCTACGAACTCCACCACATGATCCATCGTCGAGAACTCGAGAAGTTTGCCGAGCATCCTGTATGCCGCATAGAATGCTATACGCGTATCGGCTCGGTTCACCGCCTTCGTCAAGGCACTCTTTATCTCGTCCGGAGAGATGTTCAGATTCATATTGTCGTATCGAAACTCGTTGGCCTGCATCTTGAGTATATCGCCCTCGCCCGCCACATAAGAAGCGATCGCCTCACGCATCCAGATCGGGATTCTCCCCTTCGACTTGTGAATAAGAGCCATCTGAGCGAGCTTCTGCGCTATGCTTACCTTTGCAATACTCCTTTTGATCATGATATCGAAAGGCTCGAAGTATATCGTATCACCCTTGATGACCCCGTAATACCACCACTCCTTCCTCGTGAGCAATTTGTACTCATCGAGGTCCTTTGCACCGATCAATACGACCCGTCCGTCTGCCGGCGGACCTATCTTTTCTTTGACCAGATTCAAGCCGTCTCTCGCCAGACCGAACGTCTTGACGGCAATATACCGGGCAATGTTCGAAGCCGGATACTGAAGTTCGATCTCCTCGTTGGCCATAACACCGCCCTTGATCGGATGGTAGTCATCACGAACGAGGTTGTACGATGCAATCGGGGTGAGCAGCGAATCTGGCATCTTGAATTCCTCTTTTGTGCTCTTTGCTCCCTTCTTTGCCTTCTCTTTCCCGCTCTTACCGCATCCTATCAAGGAAACCGAAAGAACCACTGCAAGAAGGATCACCACAATGTTACTCGCTCTTTTCATTCCCTACCTCTTTTCATCCTTTCGTCCGACCGTTCCATTTCTTCTCAATCGCCCACGAATCTTCGCTCCCACCTTCTCGATTAAAAGTCTTTTTTCGGTTGATTTCAACTCTTTTAGCTCTGGGGCGCCTTCGGCCGATTCCATCAGCCAGTTGCGGGAGAATTCGCCGCTCTCTATCCTGTCGAGTAGCCTGCGCATCGAATCGATAACATGCTCATCGATGATTCCCTCGCCAAACTTCAGGCTGCCGTAAGCGGCTGTGCCGCTTATGACATCGCGCATCCCCGAGAATCCCCGTTCGTAAAAGAGGTCGACGATAATCTTTAGCTCATAGAGACATTCGAAGTATGCAGTTTCAGGGCTGAATCCCCTCTCAACGAGTACATCGAAGGCCCCCTTGACGAGTGCGGGAACTCCTCCGCAAAGAACCGCTTGCTCTCCAAAGAGGTCGCTAACGGCTTCTTCCCTGAATGTCGTCCTGTAGGCTCCGACTCTGAGACACCCTATTCCCCATGCTATAGCTGCCGCTGTCTTCCAGGCTTGACCCGATGCGTCGTTTTCGACGCCGATCAGTGCAGGAAGTCCAGAGCCCTCGATATACCTCTCCCTCAGCTTCGCCCCCTGCCCCTTTGGAGCTACGAGGATCATGTCGTACCTGTCAGAGCTTACCTCATCGAACGCGACGGAAAATCCGTGGGCAAAAACTACGGCGGAACCGCTCCTCAGCCTGCCGTCCACAAACGCCTCGAACACCTCTCGGTGCACCTCGTCGGGCAGAAGGAACATCAGCACATCGGCCATGCCGATCCCTTCTTCCATCCCTACGACCTCGAAGCCGTCATCGAGCGCCTTTCTGAACCCTTTGCCGCCCTCTCGCGCGGCTATCTTGACATCTAAACCGCTGTCTCTCAGGTTGAGCGCCTGAGGACGCCCCTGATTCCCGTATCCCATCACGACGATGCTCTTTGTCCTCAGAAACTCTCTATCGACGCTTTTTTCATCTATCAAATCCATAGTTAAAAACACCCCACGAGTTCAATCGTCCAAATATCTATAACAGAAACACCACGCAGTATCAAGGGATTATCCCCGCAAGGACTTGTTTTCGCTTGACATAGGGGGTATTTCGTTTATTACTATTAACTGGAGTGGCGGTGTAGCTCAGTCGGTTAGAGCAGGAGAATCATAATCTTCGTGTCCGGGGTTCGAATCCCTGCACCGCCACCATCTTGCAGAGTCGGCCCTTGGATATAATCGAGGAGACAATTCTACCATGCTTTTTCCCGAATCGAACGAGTCCGTCGATTCCACCCGCTGATAAGATGGATTGTATCAAAAAGGTAAGCGCGTTTCTATCCAAACAAAAGCTGATAAAGAGTGGCGATAAGGTTCTCGTCGCCGTATCGGGCGGTCCGGACTCGATATCGCTTCTGTTCATACTCGACGAGCTAAAGGACAAATTCGGCTTCGAGATAGCGGCGGCCTACTTCGACCACGGGATAAGAACGGGCGTCGAGCGGGAGATCGAGCTCGTGAGAAGATACTCGTCGAAGCTCGGCATCCCCTTTTTCCTCGGTGCAGGCGATGTGCCAGCAGTGAGCAAAAGGCTCAGGCTCGGGATCGAAGAGGCTGCAAGACTCGAGAGATTCGGGTACCTCGAGAGCACGGCGAAAAAATGGGGAGCCCGGGGCATCGCACTCGGCCACACAGCGGACGACCAGGTCGAAACGATCCTCCATCACATCATAAGGGGTTCGGGGCTCAGAGGACTGGCGGGGATACCTGCCTCGAGGGGGCACTTCATTCGTCCGATCCTTACATGCACGAGGTCCGAGCTGCTCGACTTTCTGAAATCCCGTAAACTCAACTATGCGGTGGACAAGACGAACAGTGATACGAGCCTCATGCGGAACAGGATAAGGCACAGACTCATTCCATATATAACGAAGAACTTCAACCCACGTTTCAGGGAATCGCTCCTAAGGCTCGGAGAGAATGTCGCAGAGGCGCTCGAGGCGCTGACCGGCAGACTCGACGGGCTCGTATCCGCACCCGACGAAGGTGACTCCTTCGAATCCGTAACCCTGAAATCGTCCAGTATAAAAGACCTCTCCGACTTCGAGATCTTTCTCCTCGTCGATTCCATTCTCAAAGAGAATTTCGGCATTTTCCAGGACGTCGATAAGCATCACTACGACTCGGTGAAAAGGCTTATATCGACATCGACATCGGGAAAGGTCGTACAACTCCCCTTCGGCATAGAGACGGCGAAAGAACACGGCGACATCGTCTTCAGGCGAAGGAGGGCAAAGAGCGGCCGGGGCGGCACGAGCGATATGAACGAGTGCACTATCACGGGCACGGGGGAATTCAATCTGCCCGATTGGGGGATGAGGGTGACGATCGAAGAGGTCCCGGCCGGAGACGACGGGAAGATCAGAAACGATTCGGGCACGGGCTACTTTCGCTCGATCCGCTTCCCGCTTAGGATAAGAAGACGAAAAATGGGTGATAACATAAGACCGTTCGGCATGAAAGGAACAAAAAAACTCAGCGACATATTCATAGACAAGAAGGTCCCTCTTTCCAAAAGGGACAGAATCCCCGTTTTCGAAGACAAAGGAGGTATCTTCTGGATCCCGGGCGTCGTCTCGGACGAAAGGATGAGAATCGGACCGAAGGCGAAAAGAGCCATCCGAATAACTATCGACAAAATATAAAGATAGATCTTTTCCCTGGCGCCGCCCATTTGTGATGCAAGAAAAAAACTCCCTTTTGACATTTTACGGTAGCACCACGTAGGATTTTTGATCAGGGAAAACACTTTTATTGGCGCTCCACACGGTTTTTGATTAGAAAAAATGTCCCTTTATGATAGAATAGGTAAAATGGACCGAATAGATGAAAGGGATGAAGATGAACCCTGGAAAGGTCGTGCTTGCAGCGGACGAGATCCAGAGAAGGATCGAAGAGCTTGCCGCCGAGATCTCGAACGATTACAGAGAAGAGAATCCTGTCTTGATAAGCCTTCTCAAGGGAGCATTCATCTTCTTCGCGGATCTCGTGCGAAACCTCACCATTCCTCATGAGATCGACTTCATCACCGCTTCGAGCTATTCGAAGGGAACAGAGCGGGAAAAGAACGTAAGAATCATAAACGACCTGAAGAGAGACATAGACGGAAGAAACATCATCATAGTCGAGGGTATTGTCGATACAGGGCATACGGTCAGGCATCTGATCGATCTGCTCTCCTCGAGGAACGCAAAAAGCATAAGGGTTTGTTCGCTGCTCGACAAGCCCTCTTCCAGAGAAGTCGAGGTGAACGTGGACTATATTGGCTTTACGATCCCCGACATATTCGTCGTCGGTTACGGCCTCGACTTCAGGGAAATGTTCAGAAATCTCAACTACATAGCTGAACTTTCCTTTGAAGGCAAACGGAGCGAACGGGTGATTCACCAGAGAGAGAACTATCGAACGAAGGGGAGTAAGATTTCACAGGCAGGTGGCTCGAGAGGCATTGAGAAAGAAAAGGGTCCGATTCATACCTGAAAACTGCTCGACTCCCCCGCATTTCCGCCGTTTTTCACATTGGACAAAGGAGCGCTTTTTGATTATCTTCTTTGTGTAAAATTTTGTATAAATATCAAAAGGATTACATATGACAGAAAATAACAAAAAAAAGCAAACCCCGAGGAGATCTCCCCGGCAGAGAAGGAACTGGCCGCAAGGCCCACCTCCTCAACAGCAGAAGCCGTCGAAATCGATGGCTATCTGGATCTTCGTGCTGATACTGTTTTTCATGGCAATCCTCTTCTTCAACTCGAACAGACAGAGGGAATGGCCGCTCAACTACACTCAATTCGTAAAACAGATCGACAACGGCAACATTGCAACCCTCAAGATAAAAGGGCTCGAGGTGAAGGGAACGCTGGTGAAACCGATACCCCTTCCCATGGGAAAAGGCGAAACCGCGATAAAGAGCTTCAAGGTCATACTGCCCGCCGAGGACAAGGATCTGCCCGAAAAGGTATGGGCGAAGAACCCCGATGCGCAGATCGAGGCTGAATTCCCAGGCAGCAGTGTCTGGGTGAAAACTCTCGCCACCGCTCTCCCTCTGCTCGCAGTGCTAATACTGTGGATCCTGCTGATGAGGCAGATGCAGGCCGGCGGGAATAAGGCGTTCTCCTTTGGCAAGAGCAAGGCGAAGATGATAGACGCCAAGAGACCGAGGGTTACCTTCGACGACGTAGCCGGTGCCGATGAGGCAAAGGAAGAGCTCCAGGAGATCATCGAATTTCTCAAGGATCCGAAACGGTTTCAGAGGCTCGGAGGACGTATCCCCAAGGGGGTGCTTCTTCTCGGAAGACCCGGAACGGGCAAGACACTCCTCGCAAGGGCGGTTGCCGGTGAGGCGGGAGTGCCATTCTTCAGCATGAGCGGATCCGATTTCGTAGAAATGTTCGTTGGAGTCGGCGCAAGCCGCGTGAGAGACCTCTTCGAGAAGGGCAAGAAACACGCGCCGTGCATTCTCTTCATCGACGAGCTCGATGCTGTGGGAAGGCACAGGGGCGCAGGCCTCGGCGGCGGGCATGATGAAAGGGAACAGACCCTCAATCAGTTGCTCGTCGAGATGGACGGCTTCGAAACGAATGAAGGCGTCATACTTCTCGCGGCGACGAACAGGCCAGACGTCCTCGACCCCGCACTGCTCAGACCGGGACGCTTCGACAGAAGAATCGTTGTAGACATGCCCGACCTAAGAGGCCGTCTCGGAATACTCAAGGTTCACACGCGGAAGGTTCCTCTCGACGACGACGTGGACCTCGAGATCATTGCAAGAGGCACGCCGGGTATGTCGGGCGCAGACATTGCAAACATGGTCAACGAGGCAGCTCTGCTGGCGGCGAGAAGAAACAAAGATAAGGTCAGCATGACCGAGTTCGATGAAGCCAAGGACAAGGTGCTGCTGGGACCGGAAAGAAAGAGCAGGGTGCTGAAGGAAGATACGAAGCGGATGACTGCATACCATGAGGCCGGCCATGCAATAGTCGGCTCGTTCCTCAAGCATGCCGATCCAATACATAAGGTTACGATCATCCCAAGAGGAAGAGCCGCAGGGCTCACCTATTTCCTGCCCGACGACGACAGGACAGAGTATTCGAAGGAATGGTGTTTCGACACGATCTCTCTACTAATGGGAGGCAGGGTAGCCGAAGAACTCGTGATGAAACGAATCGGGAGCGGTGCCTACAACGACATCAAAGAGGCCTCGAATCTCGCGAGAAGGATGGTTACACAGTGGGGAATGAGTGAACGTCTCGGCCCCATCACCTACGGCGACCATGACGAACAGATATTCCTCGGCAAGGAGATCGCCGTTCGAAGAGACTACAGCGAGGAAACGGCGAGGGAGATAGACAACGAGGTAAAAAACATCGTCCACGAATGCTATCTCAGGGCGAAAAACATAATCAACGAGCATATAGATCAGCTTCACAGTATCGCTGAAGCGCTGCTCGAGCGCGAAGTCCTCGACGGAAACGATGTCAAGATTTTGATAAACGGCGGAAAACTTCCGCCAATGAGGAAAGAAGAAAAGACCGAAGCCGTAGAAGCAAAAGCGGAAGCGACCGGTGAGGAGAAAGAATCGAATCCGGAACCTGGTGAAGGTGAAACTGGCGAAGGTGAAGAGCCGAATCAAACTGCCGATTGAGATTTAATGGATTACAGAATTCGTTTTATCACTCCGGGAAAAGAAGAAATAACGAGGAGAAATCTCCTCTCTACCGGCATTGACGAGCATGGCATAGAAATCCTGCTATCCAAATCGAAGATACACATCGTTCGAGTCGAAGGACTTACTGCACCCGCAGCAAACATTCTCAAGCAGCAGCTCCTCTCTCTCGGTGCTGATGCGGCCGTTCACAGGGACACGATCAGGGGTGAGACATTCGACGCCCCCGTACTCATCATTTCAGACGAGAGGAGGCTCGAGGCCCTCCCTTCAAAGCTAGAGCATCAGCCCTTCAAACTCAAATCCCTTGCAGCCGACATAGTCAGCATCCTCGAAAGAATAAAGAAACCGCCCACGGAGATTCCTCTTCCCGGAGGCTCTATCGACCTCGGCGGAGGCCCGATCATCATGGGAATACTCAACGTCACTCCGGACAGCTTCAGCGACGGCGGTCTCTACAACAAAGTCCCCAGGGCAGTAGAGAGGGCACTGGAGATGGTCGAAGAAGGCGCCTCGATTATAGACGTGGGAGGCGAATCGAGCCGCCCCGGAGCCGCAGAATTGGGCCCAGAAGAGGAAAAGGCAAGGGTCGTTCCAGTCATAGAGGCACTCGCAGAGAGGCTGGATGTGCCGATCTCGATAGATACGAGGAAGGCCGACGTCGCCGAGGCTGCGATCCGAGCCGGGGCAGAACTCGTAAACGATATAAGCGCCTTGAGACACGACGCCAGAATGCCCGAAGTCGCAGTAAGATACGACACGCCGGTAGTGGCGATGCACATGAAGGGCACGCCGGAAAACATGCAGAAAAACCCTACCTACGACGACGTCGTCACCGAAATCTTCGACTGGTTTGCCGTGCGGACCGAAGAATTGATCGGTGCCGGATTGAAAAGAGAAAAGATTATCATTGACCCGGGGATAGGATTCGGTAAAAGATTGGAAGACAACCTCGACATAGTCGCATGTCTTACCGAATTCAGATCACTCGGCTTTCCCGTCATGGTGGGGCACTCGAGAAAGTCATTCATAGGGGCGATCACCGGCGCCGACCCCGGTGAAAGGGTTGCAGGAGGACTTGCGGCACTGGGGAAGATACTGGACGGCGGAGCGCAGATCATCCGTGTTCACGACGTAAAAGAAACAGCCGATTACATAAAGGTCTGGGGAAAAATCAGAGGAAGGGAAGAGAAGCCTTGAACGTGTTTCACATAAATCTACTGATAGATACGATAGATATCCTCATCGTGGCGTATCTATTCTACCGTCTCCTTCTTCTCGTAAAAGGAACGAGGGCCGCGCAGATGATCATGGGGCTCATCGTTCTGATAATACTTTCTTTCATCGCTCAATGGGTCAATCTACACGCATTGAACTGGATCCTCAGCAGCCTCAAGACGGTCTGGGTTGTCACATTTATAATACTCTTCCAGCCCGAGCTACGAAAGGGATTGACGCTCCTTGGGAAAAACAGGTTCCTCGGATTCTTCCTCAAGCTCGAGGAATCAAGCATGGTAAGCGAGATAGTGAAGGCTGTGCAGATGCTCGTCGACAAGGGACTCGGAGCAATCATCGTCATCGAGAGGAACGTGGGGCTAAAGAACTTTATCGAAACAGGCACCCAGATAGATTCGCGCATCAGCGCCGATCTCATCGTCACGATTTTCACTCCGCCGAGCCCTCTTCACGACGGAGCCGTGATCATTGAAAAGAACCGCATCATCGCCGCAGGGTGCATCCTGCCGCTCTCTCAGAATCCAAGGATTCAAAAATCGCTGGGAACCAGGCATAGAGCCGGCCTCGGCCTTTCCGAAGAAAGCGACGCCATAGTAATCATGGTGAGCGAGGAAACAAGAACGATATCGATTGCAGCGGACGGCAAGCTGAAGCGAAACCTCGACATCAACGCACTGCGCAACGAACTGATCGCAAGAATCGGGATAAAGAGCGAAGAGATGCCTGCAACAGCGTAACCCGCCGTTCACGGAGAAAGACCAGTCCCCGCAGATTCGATGAAAGGAATGGACGATAGGTCGTGATCCACATCACATCCACTTACCACATCCCTCACACACCTTATCATCCATTCCAACCGGTTCCAAGGCAAGTTGGATGCCCGATACGAACGATGCGACCAGAAAGTTCTCAACTTGCTGTCAAACACAATGTTACGGAAACTAAGGGGGTGCGATCGAGAGCTTTTTTTCTTGCGAAAGATGTCAACACCATTTACAAACAGCGAGGGCAAAATCCACCTCGAAACATCCAACCTGCATTTTGACAAGCGATTGTAACGATTCAACCATTGTACAGTGAGTGTTTACCGCGTGGACACGTTTCAACGCTTTATTCTGCCGCTCTTGACCAGCTTCTCGAGGTATTCGACAACGTTGATGTCGAATTTATGGCTCTGTAGTTTTAGCTGCTCAATTGCCTCTTCCAATGAATACCCCTCTCTATAAGGTCTGTTGCTCGTCATCGCATCGAAGCTGTCTGCGACGGCGACGATCCTTGCACCGAGAGAGATTTCATCGCCTTTCAGTCCGTCCGGGTATCCGCTGCCGTCGAGCCTTTCATGGTGATGCCTGACGAGGTCAGTGGCGGCCTCGAGAAACTTCATGTTCTTTATGATATTCGCCCCGACAACAGGATGGTTCTTGACGACCTCCCACTCTGCTTCATCGAGCTCGCCGGGCTTGTTCAGGATATCTTCATAGACTCCGAGCTTTCCTATATCGTGCAACGCCGCTCCGAAGCTTACAGTTTCAATGTCTCTCTTCGAAAGCCCCATCTCCTTTGCTATCAGTGTCGCATACTCGGCCACTCTGTCAGTATGACCACGAGTATATGCATCTTTCGCCTCTATAGTCGAAACGAGCACTTTGATCGTCGAAAGGTATGTCTCCTGAAGCTCGGAGTAGAGCCTGGAGTTTTCCAGACCCGTGGCGGCAGCCGTACAGATCCATTTGAAAAGCTCCAGATCGTTCGAGCTGTACCCCTGCTCGTTGAGCTTTTTCCCGACGAATACGACTCCGAGAAGCCTGGATTTGATGATAAGCGGATAGCAATAATCAAAGCCGAACCTCGATATGAAATCAGCTTCCCTCTTCGCTGCGTCGTTTATGTCGTTTTCCTTTAGGTCGAGGATATCTCCCCTCGCTAAGAGCTCTCTCGAGAGGGCGTTGTTTTTTGAAAGAGTCACCGATCTCAGCACATTGTCCGAAACCCCACTCCCACCCATGTATGAAAGCACATCATCGGAATTGTCGAATATGTAGAAAATCGCAACCGAATCGACTCCAAGCTGAGCAATGACGGTTAGCGAAAATACACGTACGAGCTCTTCCGAGTCTCTCAACCTGTTGAGGTCCTGGGTGAGCTCGAAGAGTGAACGCATATCGTAGATCTTCTTCTTGAGCTCCTTGTTTACCCTTATGTAATCGGCATGACCTCTCTGAAGCTCGTCTTCGAGGATGAGGTTCTTCTCCCTCAAATCGCGCTTCCTGTTTGCCTGGGAAAGCGAGCTTTCGATCTTCGCCAGAATCTCTTTCAGTGAAAATGGCTTCTTTATATAATCCTGGGCGCCGGCTTTCAGACCCTTCATTATCGACTCGGGGACTGAATCGGACGAGATCATTATAACGGGCACATCGTTGTACAGGTCACGTAACCTGATCTCATCGCAAACGGCAAAACCGTCCCTGCCCGGCAGTAGAGCATCGAGGATGACGAGATCCGGTTTGAACTCGTCGTACTTCTCGAGTGCATCATTGCCGTCGTATGCTCCTTCAGTCCTATAGCCCCTTGCTTTCAGAGATTCACTGAGAATCTCGACCACATCGGGGTCGTCATCAACAATGAGAATGCTGCTGGACAAATCGCGCCCCTTTTCGTCAGGTCAACGACCTTTCCTTCTCCGCCGACCGGGCCAACTCCTTCTCGATAACCTTGGAGAAAACATCGACCACCTCACGATCATACCTCAGGCCGTAATTCTCCTTCAATGTTTCGATCGCCTCGAGCTCGGAAAAAGCCGGCCTGTTGGGCCTTTCGTGGATCATGGCCGCGTAACTCTCCACCACCGATATGATCCTCGAGCCAAGAGGTATCTCTCTGCCCCTAAGACCATAAGGGTAACCTTCGCCGTTGAACCTTTCATGATGAGTCTTTACGATCTCTATCACGTGATCGCTGAATTTCATCCTTTCGAGCATCCTTGCACCGTCTTCAGGATGCCTCTTTATGATCTCCCACTCCTCCTTGGTCAACTCTCTCGGGCTTCTGAGAATCAGGTCACTGACCGTTATCATACCCATGTCCCTTAGAACCGTGCCGTATATCAAGTCCTTGAAATATTCATCCGGGTAGCCCATACCCTTTGCCACCATGCCCACGTACCTCGACACGAGCTCAGACGTACCCTTAAGGAGCGTATTCTCTTCTATGAGTGAAATCAGTGTCTTGACTATCCCCAGTGTTCTCTCATGCTCTCTCTCGAACATCAGCGCGTTTTCATAAGCTCCTCTCGCTACATTGACTAGGATCTTGAGAAATTCGAAGTCCTCGTCCTTCATCCCCCTACCCTTAAATCTCCTCCCGAGAATTACGAACCCGGTCAGCTTTTCTCCTGCATTGAAAGGACACGCGAACTCGAGCCCCTCCCGCTTGAGCATATTCCTCTCATCCTCGCCGATAGGAATTTCATCGATCGACAGGATCCTCTCGTCAGCAATCTTAATTGGAGCGGTCATCTTGAAACTAAGAGCCCTTGCAGTGGCCTCATCGACACCCTTATACATCGAGACCGTGAAATTATCGCCGAGATTCTCGAAGAACAGCGCAGACTCGACTCCCCCCTCGGCAATCGAAGTAAGGAGGAATATGTCCATCAGTTTTCTCTTGTCCCTTATAGCGTTGAAATCCTCGCTTATCGAAAACAGAGTCTTGAGCTCGAGAATCCTTCGCTTGAGCTGTTTGTTCAAATCGCTTTTTGGTTCTTCTTTCGCGGGCGTCTCTTCGGTCTTTGAGCCTTCGAACGGAGACACAGGATTCTCTATCCATTCAGGCGGCCGCGCCTTGCTTGAATCGAATATCTCGGATATGATGCTATCATCACGGGCATTCGATGCTTGAGATGCCTCGGTGATATCGGTCGGCTCGTCACTCGGTCCTTTCGTCTCACCGATGAGAACCGATTCTGAATCGTTCGCCGATTCCGATTTCGATTCGACGTCATCAACTTTTGTATCGTTCAAAACGCTCGTATCAACTGTATTATCATAAGACATCAGGATAATATTCGAGTCGACATCACTTGATCCGGCAGCAGCATTCTTTTCTTCCCCGCTCTTTTCCTCTTTTTCATCCGAAGAGCTTTCTTCACCGTGCGAATCTTTACTCTTATTCTCTTCATCCGCTTCGCACTTCACCTCTTCGCTCTCGGGCAAACCGTGCGACATATCTTCGCCCGATTCTACGTACCCAGGCGTAGGCTTCGATGAGCCACTATCCGCGGAACCATCATCTGCAAACGGGCCGGTGCTTCCGAGCGCCTCTTCGAGAGAACGATGCACCTTCAAAGACATGGATTCATCCTGAAGAAATTCGTTCACCACATCCTTGACTACTACGAATCTGACCTCGTTGCCCTTCTCCTCATAGACCCGTACAAATTCCCTGAAGATCTTCGCCACACCGCCTCCGAGCGAGGAAACTTCCGACAGATCGAAAACGACGTGTTTGAAATCTCTCTTGAGACATTCGTCGACCAAACGTTTGATCTTTCCGTTCTCGTGGAAACCGAGCCTGCCTGTCACCTTGAAAACGGCGGTATCCGGTCGACCGCTGTCGATTCTTTCAAATTTCGTATTTGCCATCTTCCCCACGCGTATCCTAAGACACCTACTTCGTTTCGATGACCTCTTCCTCCTGAGCAAGCCATCTGTCGAGGACGCTCCTCAGAAAACGCCACTCACTCCCCACCTTCTTGGCCGGTATCTTCTTTTCCTTGGCAAGCCGGCAAACCGTCTTGACGTGCATCTTGAGATACTCAGCCGCCTCAACGGAGGTCATTACTTCGCTGGCATCGTCATGACCACCTATCACAATGCTGCTGTAATCACGATGTTGTTGTTTAGCCATAGCAACCTCTCCATGTTGGTGGTCCGACCTCTATTTTCAGCGGATAAGAGATCGGCCCGCTGGTTATTCGCACACGCGGAACCCTTATCCTTCTCCTCTAACTGCTGAACCCCTCAACTTCCACATCACTCAAACTCATTTCATAACCCCGCAGATACTCAACCCTGTTGATGAGACTTGCAGCATCTATTACGGGGATTTCATTTTCCGCCATGTGAAGAATCGAACGAGTCACCTTGCCGTTGTCGCTCGAAACGACCTGCATTGGTTTGACTCGAACGACCTTTGCATCGCCTGTTGCAATGATCGCCACTCTCGCATCGGCAAGACCTGTTATGACTACATGGTCACCGCCGTCAGAATCCAGATGCTCGTCGAGGATATCGGCCATACTGAATACGGGTATCTTTTCACCTTGAACGACTATATGGCGTCTGCCTTCATCGATGCCGATCTCTTCAGAACTCAAAGGAATGACGGAGTCGACCACGACGCTCATGACGGCAAAGCTCTCACTGCCGACAGGAAAGATCGTAAAATCGGTTTCGTCTCTCGTCACCGGCATCGACAGCCTGAATCTCTCTCCGCCTTCTATGTCCGGCTCTATCCATAAGAGACCACATACATCTTCAAGCAGAGCTCTTATGTTCCGCAGACTGTGATAGAATGAGACCGGATCAGGTCTGTCAAATCTCGAATCTTTCAGGAAATCGGGAGCATTGTCCCTGAAACTCACGGTGCAATACGAACCCGAACTCCTGATGTTCATGTATATGGAGAGCTTCACATCATCCCGCCCTTTGTACATCCCGCCTATATCGTATATGAACCCCTCGAGAACCGAAGCCAGAACCTTGGCAAATCGATCGTCTATATTGAAGTCATCCACTTCACACATCAATTTTGCATTCCATTGCTCTGCATCGTTATAGATGTTGAAAAAATCATCCAATGCCTCGACGATATTCCCTGCCGGCACTGTCGGGTGAAACCTGAGCTTTCCGTTTCTGAACCGCTTTAGAATGTTGCCGAGCATCTCGACTCCAAACTCGATACGGCCGAATGAAACATCGGTAGATTCTATCAACTCATCATCAACAGAGCCTGAGATGACGAAATCCTCCAGATTTGACTGCAATCTTTCCAGAGAGCTCGCTATCGTATCGATCGTCACAAAACCACCGTGCCTTTGCCCTTCGTTCTTCTCCAGCCTCACGCCTTCTTCATGTGTTTCGACCCGGGGTGTATCATGCACCTGGCCAGAGGAAAACTCCTCATTGCCGAGGTATTCGATCTCCCTTTGAAGGCCGGAGAAATGATCGGAGTTATTGATGCTGTCTATCTCCCCTGTGAGTATCTCAGCCACCATCTGCTCTTCCGTCTCCAGAATCTCCGACACGATTTGAGACAATTTATCATCCCATACCCTGCCGTCTCTCAACGCACCTTCAAGTAGCTCACGTAGCATCGTGAGTGTTTTGCTCCAGCTATCCAATCCGAGCATCCGAGTGCTGCCTTCGAGAAGCTTGGTGGCTAAATTGGCCCTCTCGATTGGGCTCTCTTCGAAATGAGCTCCGGACGACATTCCCATCAAGTCGTTGAGTTTTTCGATGTGATCGGCCACCTGTTCGCTAAAAAGCCTTTTGTTCTCGTCGGTAAAAGTAATCACTATTCACCTCACAGCTTCTGTTCGGATTTTTCTACATATTCAACGGCACCGAGCTCGAACAAGTCATATACCGGCTCCCCATCTACGTCGCTGGATTCGGTACGATTACGGCTCGATACCGGTGATTCCGGGCTCTCTTTTTGCACGGGCTCTTCGAAGGCATCTTGACGCTCGATTGCATCGTTTGCCTCAGCCGTTGAACTACTTACCTCCACCTGTACAACCTTCTCGTCCACTCCATCATCACTGCCTTCTACATCGATCTTTACCCATCTGTGACCCGGCATCTCCATCCAGCTGTCATCTGATGCAGACGACTTTTCGTTTTCTCCCTCGCTGATATCAACCTGCTCTTTGACGGTGTCTACGCCGGCATCCATACGATCGAGTTCAGGAGACGGATCGGCATTTTCCATTGAAAGAGTTCTTTCTCTAGCGAAATCTTGCGGTTCTTCAAAATCGGTCGATTCAAGCGAAATTGAGCCTTCATTTCGTGAAATTTCATTATCTGCCGCGACATCTTGCTGCGAATCGAAATTGGAACCGAGGTCGAGGGAGCCTTCATCCCCCCATTCCTCCTGCTTGTCGAATACGAGACCGCCATTGTCGTCATCATTGGACACGAACTCGCTCTTCAAAATGCCACTTGCCTCTCTTACGGCCTGCTCCCTTTCACCATCCCTCGGTGCGGGAGCACTAAGCGGCTGCTCGGAAGCCTCGTCGAACGATGCACTCCTCACTTCATCCTGAAGCATGGCCTCGAGCTCGTTGAGCTCATCGATTATTTCGGAGGTCTTCTCCTCCAGATTGGCCATCGAATCGAGCAGCCTATCGACAGTCTCGCTATCCATATTGTCTCCGCTCGACTGACTCTGCGTCGGAGCGCCATAGACGTTCTCTTTCACCGCAAAATAGCCGCTCATCATCTGATCTGATATCGCGACGATTTGTTTGCTCAACCGATTGAAGCCTTCGGCACTCGATCTGATTCGCTCGGCGAGATCTGCCAACTCGCCTTCGGCGGGAGTTCCTTTGGCTGCCATCAGAGCGACGTTCAGAGCAAGGTTGTTGTTCTGATTGGCAAACTCGTCGAAATTGTTTCCCATCTCCCTGAGTCTCTTTATGGAGTCCTCCATGTCTGACAGCCAGACACCCTGATCTCTCGTATGGCTCTGCGCAGGTGCGCTCTGATGTGCGTTCTCTTTGCCATTCAATCCGCTCTTCATACCGACGAGAGATCCCCTCATCTTTGCAACCGCCTCGTTTATCATCCTTACCTCTTCCTTCATTCTCCCACTCTGCAGAGCGGCTTTGCCGGCTATCATCCTCGAGCTGCCCCTTTTCTTCCTCAGCTCCTCCATCGATTTTCTCATCCGATCAATGTGGCCTTTAAGTTCATCGAAGATCGCACTCCACCATTTGTTCCGAGTCGATTCTTCATCGACGATTTCGCCGGAAAGCAAAGAACGAACGACCGATTCGAACTCCGAAACGTCGCTCGATTCCTTCTCCTTCTCAATCTCAGCCGATATTTCTCTTATCTGATCTCCATAATTTCTCAAAACGCCCTGCAGCTCCGGATAATCAGACAACCTCGCTATTTGAGCAGGGTTCGTCAGATCGTCTATGCTCTCAGCAAGAGAGATCATCTTGCGATAATCCTGGCCCGAATCGAGGAACGACTTGTATCTCCTCACTGCCGATGTGATAACGAAATAACTGAACAGAGCAAGTATGACAACGGCACTCAAAAGCGGATATATCTCCTTGAAGAAAAGGAAGGAATCGATCTTCCATGACGAGGTGGAAGCGGAGAGCCACTTGAGGTCGATGCTGTATTCGCTCACCAGATAGTACCCCACGCCGAAGCTGACTACGATCAGCATGAGTGAGACAAACAGTCCTATCTTCCATGGAGACGTCAGAACCGGCTTCTTATCTGTTTCACTCTTCACAGCGAACTCCTTTTATGAAAAAAACCAAAATATATCTGGCTACATTGCACCCATTGATAATCGTCGATGAAACACGCAAAGATTATGCCAGGGGATCAACAGAAGAAACCGAGCGTATTTATCTGTAATTAAAGGGAATTATGAGCAACAGACACTGCATTGGCAGACTCGCACCTGCGAGAGAACTTGCGTTTTGCAAGTGCCTCTGCAATTTCTGAAGGCAATAGAACGGCAGGATTCATTTGCTCTTTCGAGCTATCCTGGAGTAGAGTGATGGAAATCTATCCTCGATGATATCGTTGTTGACCGTAAGACTCTTGTTCGAAGCCTCTTCGACATCGATATCCACGACCCTCAACGACTCGCTCCTGTCACCTGCGGATGCCAGAACAGTGCCGTCCGGTGCAACGATCTGGCTGCCGCCCGTAAAGGTAAGAGTGATCGTCCCTCTTCTCTCGGTTCCTATCCTGTTCGCTGTCACAGCGAAGACCCTGTTCTCGATGCAGCGTGTCTTCATTGCATCCTGTGCGTAAGGAAGAACGAGATTGCTCGGATGGCAGAGAATCTTTGCTCCATTGAGTGTGAGAATCCGCGCCACCTCAGGGAATATCCAATCGAAGCAAACCATGATCCCGAGTTTGGCCTCATCGGTAGAAACCGTTTTGAACGCTTTGCCTCTGGTGAAGAAGAGCTTCTCGCGATCGAAGAGATGTACCTTTTGATAAACCTCGACCTTGCCTCTGGGATTGACGAAGACAGCGGAATTGTAAAACTTCTTGTTCGCCTTCTGAGCGATTCCGAATACGAGATTGAGATTTCTCTTTTTTGCGATCTTCTTCATCTCCTGCGTGGTGTATCCCCTAGGGACGGGTTCCGCCAGGGATGCGAGCTCCTCTTTGTTTTTGAAAAGATAACCCGTGTTGAAAAGCTCGGGGAGAACGATCGTTGCATCACTGACCTTACCGAGCAAGGTCACTGCTTTACGTACATTCTGCTTTACAGCCCCAAACTTGGGTCTTAACTGAAGGAAACCTATTCTCATATATTACCCCCAATTCCCAAGCCTAAAATTTTATAAAATAATCAGTGACATTATACCAAAATCATTCATAAAGCAAAGAATTTTATTTCATTTTTATCAAGATTTCGCGCAGCTCCCTACCCCCCCCTCATGGCATAAATGTTGCTGATCACCTTTTCAGACACCGACAAAGGCACAGAAAAACAACGGAGATTGCAACATGCGCCACACAACAGCTTATCTACCGATTGGCGATACCAATGACAAATCCCCCGAGCAGACATTCTTTTTTATGATGAACAGCCTTCTGTACAGCCGCATGGAATCGGGGTATCCGTCCAACAACGAATTCTTCGACGAAGATGTAAACGTCTATCTTGCAAATCTGCTGACTTCTGTCGTATATCCACAATACAAAGACAAGGCGGCCAAATACATCATGCCTTACGACATCTATCTATTCGATAACGTAAGGCTCATTCAAAATCCGAGAACCAAGTATGAAATCTACAAAACCAATGCCGATTACTTGCTCCTCGCCTTAGGCATTTTCGACAACCCTAAGCAGAGGAGACCCAATTCGACTCCATACTTAAACCTCAGTACAAGGGGCTACATTGGAAGAACGAAGGCCTACTATAAATTCGCTCAGTCATATTCGTATGAGGTCTTTCGCAAGAATACGGCAATCGCCGATGTTCTCGGCAAGCTTGCAGTCGGGCTCGAAAGATATATCGATGTTCTTTCTACGATGCGTATCGATTACCTCAATATCGTGAAGAAGATCAGCGGAGGTGAACTTTTTCACCTGGTAAAAACGGTGCAAGACATAGACATCGAGAAAACCAAATCTTCCCTGTACGATGAATTCCTCGATGCCCTTTCCGAATACAAAAAGAAGGGAACGAAGAAATCGAGAAAATGCCTCGAGGAAAGCGTTGCAAAGCTCAAGAGCATCGATCCTTCCTTCGATTTCAAGATATAAACAAGATTGCAGCGAAAAACTGATTGTTCAAAAGCCGCCGCGTAGCTTAGCGCCGGCCAATGGATTCGGTCGCACGGCGGAAAGAGGGCTGATCGGGGGCAATCCTCTGCAGAAACGCGACGTGATTGACGGTGATTTTTTGTGGAGACCAGACTGCTCTTTGGGTTATCCCTCTATTCCCTGAAGAAACCTGCCGACAAGGTCAAATATCTTTCCCGATTCTTCCCCTCTAACTATCGTGTGCCTCGACGAGTTTATCACGACAAATTTCGATTTTTCGTTCACTGCGAACTTTTCGAGCAACCTTACACCGCGAAGCGAAAGGATCGGATCCTTATTTGCCTGTATGACGAGGAGTTCCTTATCGATCGGGCCGAGGGCGGATCTAACCCTGTCGATATAATCGATGATCAAAAATTCCCCGGGATCCATGTTTCTCGCAAGCCTTGGAGAAAACTTTTTCATCGTTTTGAATATCAAGTGCCTCACGTTCATCCTCGGTACGAGAGCCGGTGAAATGAGCACTGCCTTTCGTGAAGGGTAACGACGAAGCAAGTCAAGTGCAACCGTGCCTCCGAAACTGAATCCCAACAGGCTGGCCCCGGGATCGTAACTCAACATTATCTCAAACGCAGTCTCCACTTCACCAACCGTCCCGCCCCACGTCTTTATATAATTCAACCTTCTCTCTTCGAAGCTCGGCTCATTCTTCAGTATTTTCACAAGCGATCTCTTCTGCCTTTCGTTGTGATAATCCTCGCCCAGATTCATCTTCAAGGCAAAGACGGTGAACCCCATCTTGTAGAGATGCTCTCCGAGGTCTCTCATTTCGGCAGGCGAACCTCCCGCACCGTGCAGAAGGAAACATGACAGGGCTTCCCTTTCCTGCACCAACATAAAGCTCCTGTCTCTCTCCGGGACACCTATCTTTCTCTCCATGTAGAGCTTGCTATCAAGAAAATAGAGCAGCAGATCGCGGCGCAGGTCATAGTTGGACGGGTCCTTCTTGACAAGCTCGTTGAGCTCCCAGACTGAGCGTGTTATCTTTGCAAGCGCGTTCTGCGTAATAGTCATTTCTTTCGACCTGCCGTTCCGCTGCAGGCCCTTATGCAGAGCCCGCAAATCATAGTGTTCAACCTTTCACTCTTCGAAAATCTCCTCAATTGAGCGGTGCATCTGTCGAGCTCGAAATCGAGCGGGTCATCGTGAATCGCGCCCACCGGGCACACATCTATACAGTCGTAACAATCACCGCAGCCCGCAAGTTCCTCATCCGAATAAGGTCTGTACGACGGCAGCTCCAGGTCGGTGAGAATCGTAGTGTACCTCACCTGAGAACCGAACTCTGGATTCACGAGCAGATTGTTCCGACCCTGCCATCCAAGACCTACGACTGCTCCAGCCTCGCGGTGCGATAGATGCCCCTTCAGCCGCTCCCAATCGAGTATCTGAGATGCCGGCACCGGGAATGCCCTCGCACCGCGCCTCATGCATTCCGAAGCTACCTTTCTCGCAGCCTGGTCGAGGGCAAAATTAACCGTCCTATAGTGATGATAGTAAGTCCACGTGGGAGCTGTGACGACCGTCTCGAGGACCGGTTCGGAAAGCCTTATCCCGATTACCACCGCGTACCTCAAACCAGATGCAACAGCCTTGGTCGAAGGATGAAACGTCTCCCGCAGAGCATCGGTGACAGGCGCCGATGAGACGAGATCTATGCCCTCCACGCCCGCCACCCTTCTTATCGCCTCGAAGTTTTCTGCGGCTGATACAGTCGCCTTGTCTTCTCTGTGCATTTCGATGCTCACTTCAATCAGCTCGTTCTGTAGTTCGGTGCTTCTTTTGTTATGATGATATCGTGCGGATGGCTCTCCCTCAAACTTGCCTGAGTTATTTTGATGAAACGGGCCTTTGCCTTGAGTTCCCTGATCGTAGCCGCCCCAACATATCCCATACCGGCCTTCAAACCACCGAGGAGCTGGAAAACGTTGCTCGAGAGCTTCCCCTTGTATGAGACGCGCCCCTCGATACCTTCGGCCACAAGCTTGGATTCCTCGACCACATCTTCCTGAAAGTATCTATCCTTGCTCCCCTTCTTCATCGCACCGATTGAACCCATTCCTCTATAGATCTTGTAACTCTTGCCTTCATAATAAACTATCTCGCCAGGGCTCTCGTCCGTTCCTGCAAAGAGGCTCCCGATCATCACCGAATCGGCCCCTGCGGCTATCGCCTTGACGATGTCTCCAGAATACTTGATTCCGCCGTCGGCTATGAGCGGAACGTTTGCACGAGATGCAACTTCGGCAGTATCCATGATCGCTGTGAGTTGAGGCACCCCGATACCAGCAATGACACGGGTCGTGCAGATAGCGCTCGGGCCTATGCCCACCTTGATCGCATCAACGCCGAGTTTTATAAGGTCTCGCGCAGCGGCCGCCGTGGCTATATTCCCCGCTATGAGCTGGAGATCCTTGTAGCGCTTTCTTATCCTCTTTATTGCATCAAAGACGTTCTTCGAATGAGCGTGAGCCGTATCAATCACAACCACGTCGACGTTCGCATCCACGAGCGCCGCCACTCTATCCATCGTGTCATGGCTCACTCCGACGGCCGCCCCCACTCTCAGTCGCCCGTTCGGGTCCTTGGCGGCGTTGGGGAAATCAAGCTTCTTCTGAATATCCTTAACCGTTATGAGCCCCTTTATCCTCCCTTTCCGATCAACGACCGGGAGTTTTTCGATTCGGTTCTCGTGAAGTATCTTCGTTGCTTTTTCCAGCGTTATACCTTCCGAGGCAGTTATGAGATTGTCCTTAGTCATCACATCGCCAACCCGCACATTGTCGCGCTCGAGAAACCTGAGGTCGCGCGCGGTGAGAATCCCCACCAGGATACCCCTGTTCGTCACGGGCAACCCGGAGATACTGTACTTCGCCATCAGAGCCTTCGCCTCGCTGACGAGCTGATCGGGAGACAGGGTTACCGGGTTCGTGATTAGACCGCTCTCGCTCCTCTTCACCCTATCGACCTGCTCGGCCTGCTCCGTCACGGAGAGATTCTTGTGAACGATACCTATACCTCCCTCCCTCGCAAGGGCTATGGCGAGCTCGGCCTCGGTAACGGTATCCATGGCTGCCGAGACGATCGGGATGTTCAGCTTGATCTTCTTCGTGAGTCTCGTGGCAACATTTACCTTCGAAGGATGAACCCTTGACATCGCAGGGATCAGCAGCACGTCATCGAACGTAAGCCCCTCTTTTACAACCTTTTTTACAGCCATCGTGATCGAAGAGGATAATCCTCCTCTCCCTCCCTTCGTCTGTTTGATTTCCGAAATATCATTTGCATCGAAAAATATTTGAATAAAAAATAATTACCGCATCATAAATTTTCATGAAAATACCCTCTATTTCCTCTGCTGTCAAGATTGATTAGCCCGACGGTTCAAGTGGAACGAGCGATCTCTTGCGTCGCTCATAAACGGCCACTCTCTCCACACCGAACCTCTTCAGCTCGCTCAGCGCACTGTCGAAATCGCGCCCTACATCATCGGGCCTGTGGGCATCCGAACCAATCGTCAAAGGAACACCTTCGGCGACGAGTACAGAGAGAAATTCGTGTGCCGGATAGATCGAGCCGGCATCTCTGCGAAGACCCGCCGTATTGACCTCGGCGGACATGCCCTTTTGCTCGATCAGTTCGGCCGTTGCCCTGTACTCACCCTCGAGCGGTATAGTAGGAACGAAGTAGCTCCGTCTTATGGCATCGGGGTGCCCGACGATATCGAAAAGGCCCGTCGATATCATCTTGCGCAAGAGCTCGAAGTATCTCGGGAAGGCCTCGTTCGGATCCTCCCTGCCGTATTGTGCAAGCCCCGCCCGGCTCGTAAAATGCCAGTCGCCGAGGAAATGAATAGAGCCTATCACATAGTCGAAGGGGTGAGCAGAGAGCAATGCACGCGTCTTTTCCTCGAACCCTTCGAAATAATCCGCTTCAATGCCGAGCTTTATCTTTATCCGAGTGCCGTACTCATCTTGAAGCGATCTTACCGTCTTGACGTATCTCGGAAGATCGTCTTCGAGCATTGCATGGTACGGATCAGGGTCGACGACCTTCGGTAAATGAGCGCTGAAACCGATCTCCGAAAGCCCCCGATCGATCGCGGCGAGGACGTACTCCTCGAGACGCCCCGAACCGTGCCCGCAAAAGTTTCCGTGTAGATGGTAATCGATCATATTTGATGATAATCAATATCGCGCCTCCGTTCAATGCCCTTTACATCATTTCTCCGGGAACAGGAAGAGACAAAGTGATTCCCCCCTGTTATTATTAGTCGTGATGTATCTTCCGTTCCCCCTTTAGCTTGATCGCCCCGGGCATCTTTCACTAAAGGGATCGCCTGATTCGACCGAATCAAAAATAAAGGTCGAAAACATCGCTCAGAGGGAGAAGACATGAAGATCGAGAAGATATTGATTCATTGCCTCAACAGCTCGATCGCTGACATCCTCGAGAGGAACCTCGATCGAAACGGCAACATCGTGATCAAGGCCGAGACGATCGACGAGGTAAAGAGGCTACTCGTCAAGGAGCAGATCGACGCTGTGATCATAGAATACAACGGTAAGAAGGACGAATTTCTTGATATTCTCGCGGTGATCGAAGAGCTCAGCGAAAAACCAGTGAGCATCCTCATAGAGAAAGGGATGGATCGAGAAAATGTGCTCGACATCATGAAACACGGATCGAGCTACGTTATGGAAAACCTGATGGAACTTCACTCGATCGACCGAATAATCGGTTCGTTGATCGAAGATCGCGATCGAAACTCACGACGTAGCGATCTCAAGGATCCCGCGGTGATAGTAGAGCGTCTCAAGGATTCGATCGATCTCAAACTTTCACGCAGAGAGCTCGAGATCCTTTTTCATTTCATACAGGGCAAAAGAAACAGAGAGATCTCGAAGGAGCTCGGTATAAGTGAAAAAACGGTAAAGAATCATATGTGGAAGATCTACCGCAAATTCGGCGTCGACAATCGAACCCAGCTGTTCAATGTACTGATCAAAAGGTGCGGGTGCATGAACCTCGTCAACGAATTCAGCCTCGTTTAGAAAATCACCGCTCTTTACAACTTAACCAGCGAGTTTGCCGGGAAAACAGCTCCCAAATTGTCTAATCCATGTGGGTAGCCCGCTCTTTCCCGAACCAACTAGCAGATTCGCGGCAGAAGGTCTCCGTAGGGAACGTCCACAACGCGCTGCCCCCCGTAGATCGTCTTCATGACGACGGTGCCCGGGTGTTCGGAGACAACTTCTCCGATCAAAGCCGCATTCCTGCCCAGCTCGCGAGAACGCATGAACTCGACGACACGCTCCGCATCGCTCCCGTCCACTACGGCGACGAACTTACCCTCGTTCGCTATGTTCAAAGGTTCGTATCCCATGAGCTCACATCCCGAAAGAACGGCCTCGGGGATCGGGATCTGCGCTTCGTCTACAACCATCCCAACTCCTGAATCCGAAGCGATCTCGTTCAGTACCGCCGCCAGGCCTCCTCTCGTAGCGTCTCTCATGGCCCTGACGGCGAAGCCTTGTTCGAGCATGGGGATGATAAGCTCGGAAAGCGGTGCAGAGTCGCTCTCGATGTCCACACCGAAATCGATCCCCTCGCGCTTGCTCGCTATGGCTAGCCCGTGCTCACCTATATTGCCGTTCACGATGATCACATCTCCCGCCTTAGCCGCATCCGTTGATACGCTTACCCCATCAGGCACTACGCCTATCCCGGACGTGTTGATGTAAATGCCATCCGCCTTGCCCTTTTCCACGACCTTCGTATCGCCCGTAACGATCGAAACGCCGGCCCTGTCCGCCGCCGAACGGATCGAATCGGCCACCCTCTCGAGTGATTCCATTGGGAAACCTTCCTCGACGATGAAGGCCAGAGAAACGGCAATGGGTCTGGCTCCGGAAACGGCGAGGTCGTTGACGGTCC
>NATK01000031.1 GCA_002085285.1 Candidatus Latescibacteria bacterium 4484_7 | reverse complement strand
CGTCATCGCAGCCGTCAACGTCGTCTTGCCATGATCTACATGCCCTATCGTCCCTACGTTGACATGCGGCTTCGTCCTCTCGTACTTCTCCTTAGCCATGGAAATTCCTCCTTTACGAAAGGCCTGTTACGTGGCCCAGTTTTTCCGCAACCATCTCCGGTGGTACGCGATCGTAATGCGAAAATTGCATTGTGTATATTGCTCTACCCTGTGTGAGCGAACGGAGAGTCGTTGCGTATCCAAACATATCGGAAAGCGGTGCTCTGGCATCTATCACCTGAGCGTCCGCCCTCTGGGACATTCCCTCTATCTTGCCCCTTCTCATGTTGATATCGTTTATTACGTCGCCGACGTACTCTGAAGGCAAAACAACCTCGAGACTCATTATCGGCTCGAGAAGAACCGGTCCCGCCTTCTTGACGCCGTCCATGAAAGCCATGCTCGCTGCTATCCTGTAAGCGAGCTCGTTAGAATCGGTCTCATGATAAGAGCCATCGATGAGCGCCACCTTAATGTCGACGAGCGGGTAGCCGCCCAGCGGGCCGCTCCCCATCGACTCTTTCACCCCGGCTTTTACAGAAGGAATGAACTTTTTCGGCACCACCCCGGCGACTATGCGGTTGTCGAAGACAAATCCGTCACCGGGCGCCGGCTCGAGCTCGATCACCACATGTCCGTAATGTCCCTTACCGCCGGTCTGCTTGATGAACTTGCCCTCGGAACGAGCCGACCTCGTTATCGTCTCCTTATAGGCAACCTGAGGCTTGCCGACATTGGCATTCACATTGAACGTCCTCAGCATCCGGTCGACGAGAACTTCGAGGTGCAGCTCTCCCATACCCGAGATGAGCGTCTGCCCCGTCTCCTGATCGACCCTCACCTGAAATGTCGGATCCTCCTCGCTCAATCTATCGAGAGCGTTCTTGAGCTTCAGCTCGTCGCCCTTCGTCTTCGGTTCTATAGCGACCGAAATAACCGGTTCCGGAAATTCCATCGTTTCAAACTGTATCGGGTGCCTTGGATCACAAATCGTGTCGCCCGTCGCAGAATGCTTCAACCCCACCACGGCGACAATGTCGCCCGTGTACACCTCTTCTATATCCTCGCGTTTGTTCGCGTGCATCCTCGATATTCTCTGGAAGCGCTCCTTCTTTCGATTTTCTGCATTTATCACCTGAGAACCAGCCCTGGCCGAACCGCTGTAGACCCTGATGTAATGGAGCCTCTGGCTCGGATGGTCCGGATCTGACATGACCTTGAACACGAGAGCCGAGAACGGCGCCTCGTCTGAAGGCTTTCTCTCCTCTTCCTTCTCCGTGAATGGATTGATCCCCTTCACCGGCGGAAGATCGGACGGATTGGGCAGATAGCGCACAATCGCATCGAGCAGATTCTGCACTCCCTTGTTCTTGAAAGCTGCTCCGCAGAAAACGGGTACTATCCGGTAGCTGTTTACCGCCTTCCTCAAGGCTTCGTGTATATTCTCTTCCGATACATCCTTGCCGTGCACTATATGATGCATGATCTCATCGCTGAAATCTGCCAGAGTCACAAGGAGCGTCTCTCTCGTCTCCATTGCCTCGTGAAGCATATCGTCGGGGATCTCGTCTTCGATCATCTTTGCACCGAGGCTCTCTTCCTCGTAATAGAACGCCCTCATCTTGACGAGGTCGACTATCCCCCTGAAAGATTCACCCGCACCTATCGGCATCTCTACAGGAATGGCGTTCGCACCGAGCCTTTGCCTCATCATATTGACGACCCTGCGGAAATCGCTTCCCACCCGGTCCATCTTGTTCACGAAGGCGAGGCGCGGAATGTGATAATGGTCGGCCTGACGCCATACCGTCTCCGATTGGGGCTCGACGCCCGCCACTGCACAGAAAACGACGACCAAGCCGTCGAGAACGCGCAGGCTTCGCTCCACCTCGACGGTGAAATCGACGTGGCCCGGAGTATCTATGATATTTATTCTATGATTCTTCCAGAAGCACGTGGTAGCTGCGGATGTTATCGTTATCCCGCGTTCCTTCTCGAGATCCATCCAGTCCATAACGGCATTGCCCTCATGGACTTCACCCATTCGATGGACTCTCCCCGTATAGTATAGTATCCTCTCGGTGAGGGTTGTTTTCCCCGCATCGATATGGGCTGCTATACCGATATTACGAGTCTTTTCGAGAGGGAACTCCCGTGTCATCTGTCCTCTCCTCGTCGGGCTACCCTGACCCGGCTCCGACGAGGGAGGTTCGGCCAGGTTAGCCTGATTCAGTTGATGTTACTAAGCAGTTATGCTTCATCATTTATGTTATCCCTCACCCTTAATTGGCACCCGCACACCTACGTGCGCCAATTTGGATTTCACCCCACCACACCACCAAGATCTATATCGAACCGGACGCCCCGCATCCAGGTCTCTTTGCTTACCATCTGTAATGAGCAAAAGCCTTGTTGGCTTCGGCCATTCTATGCGTATCTTCCCTCTTCTTGATAGAAGGGCCTTCGTGTCTATAAGCAAGCATAAGCTCGCTGGCGAGCTTTTCAGCCATCGTATGTTCCGGTCTCTGCTTCGAGTAGGTAATGATCCATCTCATCGCTAGTGCGAGCCTTCTGTCCGCTCTCACTTCAATCGGCACCTGGTACGTGGCACCGCCGACTCTCCGAGATGTAACCTCGAGCACGGGTTTTACGTTCTCGATGGCCTTCTTCACGACCTCGAGACCGTTCTGACCGGTCTTCTCTTCAATGATATCGATAGCATCATAGACGATCTTTTCAGCGACACTCTTCTTGCCCTTTCTCATGATATAGTTGATAAATTTGGCAAGGAGAACGTCGCCATACTTTGGGTCCGGTGCTATCTCCCTTTTTACCACTTCTCTTCTTCTCGGCATTACAAGATTCTCCCAATCACTATCCGGCCGACTTCTTCGGTCTCTTTACGCCGTACTTCGAACGGCTATTCATCCTGCCTTCGACTCCGCTGCTGTCCAGCGCCCCTCTTATGATATGATAACGGACACCGGGAAGATCCTTCACACGGCCACCCCTTACGAGCACCATCGAGTGCTCCTGGAGGTTGTGGCCCTCGCCCGGTATGTAAGCCGTTACCTCATATCCGTTCACGAGCCTCACTCTGGCCACCTTCCTTATAGCGGAGTTGGGCTTCTTCGGTGTCGATGTGTACACTCTCGTACAAACACCTCTCTTTTGAGGCGAACTCTGAAGAGCGGGCGCACTCGTCTTTTTCTTGACCTTCACTCTTCCCTTGCGAACCAGCTGGTTTATCGTCGGCACTTCAAAACCCTTTCAATCTCTTTTAACTATAGCGTCTTCAACAAATTAAAGTCACATTCATCTTCGAAAAATTGCCGAATGCAAAGAGGCAATCTAACATCCTAAAATTCGATTGTCAAGTAAATATTTTACTCTCAACCTCTTTATTTTTAAGAAGCTCCCTCCTTTGTCTCGTTTATCTCGTTGAGCATCTCGGCTATCTCTTCCTCAGCGAATTCCTTCTCGAGAATCTCCTCCTCTGTAACTTCGCCTTCTATAGTGAGATAGTTGTACTTCTGGAGCCCGGTACCTGCCGGTACGAGATGCCCCATAACGACATTTTCCTTGAGGCCGTGGAGGTAATCGGTCTTGCCTTGAACGGCCGCTTCGGTCAGAACCCTCGTCGTCTCCTGGAAGCTCGCCGCCGATATGAAGCTCTCCGTCGAGAGGGACGCCTTGGTTATACCAAGAAGCAGCGGCTTGAATGTAGCAGGCTTCCCCTTCGCCTTGATCGTCCTTTCGTTCTCTTCGCGGAACTCCACCTTGCTCACGATGTCACCCTCGAGGAATTTCGTGTCGCCGGGGTCCTCGACCTGAACCTTCTGAAGCATCTGACGCACAATCGTTTCGATGTGCTTGTCATTTATGCGAACGCCCTGAAGTCTGTAGACCTCCTGAATCTCGTTCACGAGATAGTTCTGGGCTGCTATTACACCCTTTATGTTCAATATATCAAACGGGTTGACAGGCCCCTCGGTGAGGTTGTCGCCGGCCTCGACGCGGTCTCCTTCATATACCCTGAGATGCTTGCCCTGGGGCACGATGTATGTCCTCTTGTCGCCGGTTTCATTTACTATGTTGATCTTTCTCATGCCTTTGCTCACAGTGCCGAACTCGACGACTCCGTCGATCTCGGAGACGACGGCAGCCTCTTTCGGCTTGCGGACCTCGAAGAGCTCCGCCACTCGAGGCAAACCGCCCGTGATGTCTCTCGTCTTCGATATATCCTTGGGGATACGACAGATGATGTCTCCCGGCACAACCTCGTCACCATCGTGAACGATGAGGTATGCGCCTGTAGGAACGATGAAGTTCCCGATTGTTTTGCCGTTGTCGCCGATGAGCTTGATGTGAGGCTGGAGCTTCTTGTCTCTGTCGTCTACGATAACGTTCTGCCTGAGCCCCGTCTTCTCGTCCACCTTTTCCTTCAGGGTCACACCGTCAACGATATCGACGAATTCGAGCTTGCCCCCCTTGTCCGAAATGATGACATCGGAGTAGGGATCCCACTCGTATATGATGTCGCCCTTCTCCACATGCTGACCCTGCTTGACCTTGAGAACGGCACCGTACGGAACGCCGAAACGCGCTCTGATACGATCGCTCTTCTCGTCTCTCACCAGCACTTCGCCCTTACGGCTTATTGCCAGTATCATGCCTTCCCTGTCTGTGACCGACTTGATATTCTTGAGGTCCACCACGCCTTCGTGCTTCGTCTTTTTCTTTGTCTGCTCGGCGATCCTCGCCGCCGTCCCCCCGACGTGGAACGTTCTCAGCGTAAGCTGCGTACCGGGTTCACCGATACTCTGAGCGGCGACTACACCGACCGCCTCGCCTATATCGACGAGCTTGCCAGTGGCAAGGTTGCGGCCGTAGCACAGAGCACAAACACCCCTCTTGGATTCGCACGTCAGCACCGATCTGATCTTTACCTTCTCCACGCCCCTGTCCTCGATCTCGGCGGCCATAGCCTCGTCGATCAATGTGTTCGAGGGGCAAATCACCTCGCCGGTATGAGGATCGATCACTTTGCAGTAATAGGCATCTCGATGATCTCTCCGATGCCTCCGGTGATTCTCTTCTGAGGTTTCGCCATAAGGCCGCGCATTCCCGCGAGCTGACGCACCTGCTCCCTGTTACCTCTCGATCCTGATATCGCCATCATGTAGATCGGGTTGAATCCGCCACGGTCCTCGCCGAGCGTCTCGAAGAGTGCGTCCGAAACGTTGTTCGTAGTATGTGTCCACGTATCTATGATCTTGTTGTACCGCTCGCCGTCGGTTATGAGCCCCGCTTCGTACTGCTTGAGGATGCTGTTCACCTCTTTTTGAGCATTCTTTATATATTTGGGCTTTTCTTCCGGAATAATAATGTCGTCCACGCCGATAGTGATACCCGCCACTGTGGAGTAATAGAAACCGAGATCCTTCATCTTCTCGAGAAATCCCACTGTCGTGCTGTTTCCGCATATCTTGAAGCTGTCCGCTACAAGCGAGTTCAGATTCTTCTTGTCGAGAACCTCGTTTATGAAGCCCATCGGCTCCGGCACAATCCGGTTGAAGAGAACGCGGCCGACAGTCGTACTGACGAGTTCACCGTTTATCCTGACCTTGATCCGTGCGTGTATGTCGATCATCTTGTGTTCCCAGCTCGCTATCGCTTCGTCCGGGCTGAAGAAGACCTTGCCCTCACCCTTCGCCCCCTCCTTCACCATCGATATGTAGTAGAGCCCGAGGACCATGTCCTGGGTCGGCGAAGCGAGCGGTGAGCCGTTCGCAGGTGAAAGAATGTTGTTTGCCGAGAGCATCAGCGTTCTCGACTCAAGCTGGGCCTCGTACGAGAGAGGCACGTGCACAGCCATCTGGTCACCGTCGAAATCGGCGTTGAACGCCGTGCAAACGAGCGGGTGAATCCTGATCGCCTTGCCTTCAATGAGTATCGGCTGAAACGCCTGGATGCCGAGCCTGTGAAGGGTCGGTGCCCTGTTGAGAAGAACCGGGTGGTCCTTGATGATCTCTTCCAGGATATCCCAGACCTCGGGCCTTTCCCTCTCGACGAGCTTCTTCGCGCTCTTCACCGTCTGCACGTAGCCCTTCTCTTCGAGCTTTCTGATAATGAAAGGCTTGAAGAGCTCGAGGGCCATCGACTTGGGCAGCCCGCACTGCTTGATCTCAAGCTCCGGGCCTACGACGATCACCGATCGTCCCGAATAATCGACTCGCTTACCGAGCAGGTTCTGGCGGAAGCGCCCCTGCTTTCCTTTCAGCATGTCGCTCAGACTCTTCAACGGCCTGTTTCCCTGCCCTCTCACCGCTCTCGAACGGCGGCTGTTGTCGAATAGAGCATCGACTGCCTCCTGAAGCATACGTTTCTCGTTGCGGAGGATCACCTCTGGTGCCCTGATCTCTATGAGCTTCTTCAACCTGTTGTTCCTGTTGATCACTCTTCTGTATAGATCATTCAAATCGCTCGTGGCGAATCTGCCGCCCTCGAGAGGAACGAGGGGTCGAAGGTCGGGCGGAAGCACTGGAATCACATCGAGTATCATCCACTCAGGCTTGTTCTGGCTCTGCCTGAACGCCTCGACTACTCTGAGCCTCTTAAGGACGTCTTTCTTGCGCTGAACCGAGGTCTCAACCTTCGCCTGAGCCCTCAGCTCTACGGAGAGCTCCTCGATGTTTATCATCGAGAGAAGCTCCTTTATCGCCTCGCCGCCCATCTTTGCATTGAACTCGTGGCCGGCGTCTATGAGCTCGTTGTACGTCTCATCGTCTATCAACTGTTTGAATTTGAGGTCGGTGTCGCCCGGGTCGATGACGATATGAGATTCGTAGTACAGAACACGCTCGAGGTTACGCACCGTCATGTCGAGCATGTACCCTATGCGGCTGGGCACACCCTTGAGAAACCAAATGTGCGCCACAGGCACGGCGAGTTCTATGTGCCCCATTCTCTCTCTTCTAACGCTCGAATGGGTAACTTCGACACCGCAACGATCACAGATCACGCCGCGATAACGGATGCGCTTGTACTTTCCGCACGCGCACTCGTAGTCCTTTACAGGACCGAAGATTCTCTCGCAGAAAAGCCCATCTCTCTCGGGCTTGAAAGACCTGTAGTTGATCGTTTCCGGTTTCGTTACCTCTCCATAACTCCACGAACGAATCGTTTCCGGAGAGGCGAGCTGGATGCGCATCGCCTTTATGTCGGTGGGCTTCTTGCGATCCTTCTCAAAAAAGGTTGTATACAAAGGAAACCTCCAATCGATACCTTTACAAAGGTTAAAATCTCATCAAAAATCTGTTCCCCCCATGCCGGCCTCCACGCCGGCCCATAAACGGAAACAACGATGGTATCGAATTCGAAGCATCGCCTCCTCTTAATTCTTCTCGAGCTGTACATCGAGGCACAGACTCTGAAGTTCTTTTACAAGTACATTGAACGCCTCCGGAAGACCGGGCTCCGGAGTGTTCTCACCCTTTACAATAGCCTCATAAATTTTGCTTCTGCCGGCGACGTCGTCCGACTTCACCGTGAGAAGCTCCTGCAATGTGTATGCTGCGCCGTAAGCCTCGAGCGCCCACACCTCCATCTCGCCGAAGCGCTGTCCACCGAACTGCGCCTTTCCACCGAGCGGCTGCTGTGAAACCAATGAATATGGGCCGATTGAACGAGCATGTATCTTGTCGTCAACGAGGTGCGACAACTTCATCATATATATGTAACCGACAGTCACCCTTCCGTCGAAGGGTTCACCTGTGACTCCGTCATAAAGAATGCTCTTGCCGTCTTCGGGCAATCCCGCCTTGTTCAGCGCAACCTTGATCTCGTCGATCGAGGCTCCGTCGAATACCGGAGTTGCCACCTTGTAACCCATTTTCTCCGCCGCCCAGCCGAGGTGCGTTTCGAGAATCTGCCCGAGGTTCATACGGCTCGGCACTCCAAGCGGATTGAGAATGATTTCGACCGGAGTCCCATCGGGGAGATAGGGCATGTCTTCCTCAGGTACAATCTTCGAGACGACACCCTTGTTACCGTGTCTACCGGCCATCTTGTCACCAACCGATATCTTCCGCTTCCTCGCTACATAGACCTTGACGAGTTTGCTTACGCCAGGAGGCAGCTCATCGCCGCGGAGAATCCTCTCCTTCTCCTTTTCGTAACGGCTCTCAATCTTCTCTATCGCCCTCGAAGCAGCCTCCATCAGGGACTGAATCTTGCGGTCGATCTTCGGATCCTTCACGATCGGCAGACCCCAGTGCAGGTGATCGACATCTATGCTCTTGAGCATCTTTTCCGTTATCTTGCGGTCTGCACGAGCCATAATCTCGCCCGTCTCCGAATGTATAAGTTTTTCGGAAGTCTGACCGAGCATCAGTCTTTCGAGACGCTCTCTGCGGCGCTCCTTGACGTGCTCGATCTCGGAATCTCTCTTCCTTTCGAGCTCCTGCAGTCTTTTTCTCTCTCTTCCCTTGGCCTTTTCGTCGCGTTCCCTACGAGAGAATATTTTGATGTCGACTACGATACCGTCCATTCCAGGAGGCGCCTTCAGCGAAGCGTCCCTCACGTCTCCCGCCTTCTCGCCGAAGATCGCCTTGAGGAGTCTCTCTTCGGGTGTTAGCTCGGTTTCACCCTTAGGCGTGACCTTGCCAACGAGAATATCTCCAGCCTTGACCCTGGCGCCTATCCTCACGATGCCGTCTTCGTCGAGGTTCGCGATCATCTCTTCGCTGACATTGGGAATCTCTCTCGTGATCTCCTCCATACCTGCTTTCGTATCACGCACCTGCGTCTCGAACTCTTCTATATGCACCGATGTGTATGTATCCTTCTTTACGAGCCTCTCGCTTATGATCACTGCATCCTCGTAGTTGTAACCGCGCCAGGGCATGAAGGCGACGAGAACGTTCTTGCCCAAGGCAAGCTCGCCGTTATCGGTGGCCGAGTTGTCCGCTATGATATCGCCCTTCTTGACCCTCTGTCCGACATCTACGATCGGCTTCTGATTGATACACGTATCCTGATTCGATCTCTGGAATTTGATGAGCTTGTATTCGTCCACTCCGCCGAATCCGCCGAAGTCCTCGAGGTCTTCGTCTTCTTTGCGGCTGCTGTAGCTTATGACGACCTTGTCCGCAGTCACCCTTTCGACACGTCCCGCCCTCTTCGCTATGGTCAGCACTCCCGAATCGTAGGCCACCTTCTTCTCGAGACCTGTACCCACGAGAGGCGCCTCGGCCTTGAGAAGGGGCACAGCCTGACGCTGCATGTTGCACCCCATGAGAGCCCTGTTCGCATCATCGTGCTCGAGGAACGGGATCAGTGACGCCGCGGCGCTGACGAGCTGAGTCGGAGACACATCCATGTAGTCCACTTCCTTGGGATCTACGAGGACGAAGTCGCCCCTGTGACGAGCCATGATGACGGGATCGACGAATTTGCCCTTCTTGTCGAGCTTGGCATTTGCATGGGCGATGACCACTTCGTCTTCCTGGTCTGCCGTCATCATCGTAATCTCATTCGTAACCACGCCGTTCTTTACTTTGCGATAAGGTGTCTCGAGAAATCCGTATGCGTTCACCCTCGCGTATGTCGCCATCGAGGTTATAAGACCGATATTCGGGCCCTCAGGTGTCTCTATAGGACACATGCGTCCGTAATGTGTATAGTGAACATCCCTCACCTCGAACCCGGCTCTCTCCCTCGTCAAACCGCCGGGACCGAGAGCGGACAAGCGGCGCTTGTGAGTGAGTTCCGCCAGGGGGTTGGTCTGATCCATGAACTGCGATAGCTGACTGCTGCCGAAGAACGACTGGACTACCGCACTAATCGTCCTCGCATTCACCAGATCGTAAGGCGTGGGATTGTCCGATTCCTGCAGGGTCATTCTCTCACGGATGATTCTCGCCATCCTTGCGAGCCCCACGGAGAATTGATTTGCCAGAAGCTCTCCGACCGAACGGACCCTTCTATTGCCGAGATGGTCTATGTCGTCCACCTGGCCGTCGGTCTCCTTGAGATGAATGAGATTGGCCACGACGGCGATGAAATCCTTCTCGGTAAGGGTAGTCGTATCGAGAGGAATGTCTATCCCGAGCCGCCTGTTCATCTTGTGGCGGCCTACCTTCTCGAGGTTGTACCGCTTCGGGTTGAAAAAGAGCCTGTCCAAAAGAGCCTTCGCCGTCTCCACGTTGGGCGGATCTCCCGGACGCATGAGGTTGTATATCTTCTTCAGTGCCTCTTCGCGGTTCTTGGTGGAATCCTTTTCGAGCGTCTTTACTATGACATCGCTCTCGAGCCTACTCTCTTTTTCGATCAGAACTATCTTGAGGAGCTTCTCCGCCTTGAGTCTTTCGAGAACTTCCTCGGTGATCGGTTTGCCCGCCTCGATGACGATCTCGCCAGTCTTCTTGTTGACGATATCTTCGGCTACGATACGCCCTGCGATCGCCATATCCTTCTTCGAAGGCTTCGGCGTTAGCGAATAAATCTCGGTGCGGTGGAAGAGCTTGATTATTGCGCTGTTCGGCTCGAATCCCATTGCCTTCAGAAGCACCGTCACGGGAATCTTCCGCCTCCTGTCGATATAAACGAACATGATGTCATTCACGTCGATGACAAACTCGACCCAGGAGCCTCTGTACGGAATGATCCTCGCGTTGAAAAGTCTCTTTCCGTTCGGGTGGTAATCATCGCTGAACGCAACGCCCGGTGAACGGTGGAGCTGGCTTACGATGACCCTTTCAGCACCGTTAATGATAAAGGTGCCCTTATCTGTGATGAGAGGAATTTCCCCGAGATAGACATCACTCTGAATGATGTCCTTTATCGTCTGCTCACCTTCCTGCTCTTCTCTCACTACGAGCCTCAAAGAGGCCTTCAGGGGAGCTGCGAACGTGAGGTCTCTCTCCTTGCACTCCTCCTCACTGTACTTCGGCTCTCCAACGGTGTAGCCCAAATATTCGAGAGTAAAATCACCCCTCGTCGAAACGACGGGGAAAACGGAACGGAACACCGCTTCGAGCCCGATGTTCTCCCTCTTGTCCATTGGGACCTTGCGCTGGAGGAACCTCTCGTAACTCTCGAGCTGTACCTCGAGGAGGTGGGGAATCTCCATCACTTTGGGAATCTTCGAATAGCTGATTCTATCAGCTAGTTTGATCATAAGAAATGATCCCTCCCTGTATTCCTTTCGCGGCAAAAGCCGGCAAGGGTAGATTTTCTCTTACTTTATCTCTACTACGGCACCAACCTCTTCGACCTTCTTCTTGATCTCTTCTGCCTCGTCCTTGCTCACCGCTTCCTTGATCGGCTTTGGTGCTTCCTCGACGAGCTTCTTCGCTTCGATCAGCCCGAGGCCGGTGATTGCTCTGACCACCTTGATGACCTGAATCTTCTGACTTCCTACATCCTTCAGGATAACGTCAAACTCTGTCTGCTCTTCCGCCTGCTCGGCACCCTGGCCTACGCCCATTGCGCCGGCCATCATCGCCACCGGAGCGGCGGCACTGACGCCGAAACGATCCTCGAGGGCCTTGACCAGTTCGGAAAGCTCAAGAACGGTCATCTTCTCTACGATTTCCACAACTTTGGCTATATTGCCGGTGAGCTCCTTTTCCTCTTTCGGCTCTTCTTTTGCTGTCTCTTTTGCCTCAGCCACTTCTTTCTTTTCCTCCTTAGGTTCTTCGGCTTTCGCCTTCTCTTCCTTCTTCTCCTCTTCTTTCACCTCACCCGCTTCTTCTTTCGCCTTTGTCTCTTTCTTCTTTGCATCCTCTTTCTTCGCTGGCATCGTTCAACCTCTCTTTCTCATCAAAAGTCAATCTGATTAAAAACACAAAACAGGGCGAACCGCATCGACACATCTATCAAGCAGCCCCCCTCTTCTCGGCAATGGCGTTGAGTACCTGAACGAGACCCCGAGGGGAAGCGTCGAGGACCGTGACCAGACCTCGCAACGGAGCCTGCATCGTACCAACGACCTGCGCCAACAAAACTTCCTTGGACGGAAGCGAAGCCAGTCTTTCGATCTCCTTTGCATCGTATATATGACCGGCGATATACCCACCCTTCAAACGAGGAAGCTCATAATCGTCTGCGAACTTCTTCAAGACCTGAGCCGGAGCCACCTCGTCTTCAGCACTCACCGCGATTGCAGTGGGCCCTTCGAACATAGGCTCGAGCTCGTCTATACGAAGCTCGGCTATAGCTCTCTTTGCCAGGGTGTTTTTGACGACCTTAAAGGTCACATTGTTTTCTCTGCACTTCTTGCGAAGCTCAGAGATGTCTTTGACGTTCAATCCCGTGAAGTCGTTCAAGACAATGCTCTTCGCACTTTCAAGGAGACCCTTGAGATCTTCTACCCTTTCAATTTTGCCCGGTTGCACCATGAGTCGAATCCCCTTTCCGTTATCTCAATTCATTGAGAAGAAGCGTAGTATCCAGAGCCACCGAAGGCCCCATCGTCGTCGAAAGATGTACGCTCTTTATGTATTTCCCTTTTGCCGCAGCAGGCTTGGCTCTCAGAAGCTCCAGAACGAGAGCCCTCACGTTTTCGACGAGCTTATGAGTGTCGAATGAAATCTTGCCGACGGGAACGTGAATGTTGGCTCCCTTGTCGACACGATACTCTATCTTTCCAGCCTTTGCCTCCTTGACGGCCTTGGCCACATCGAAGGTGACCGTTCCCGATTTGGGATTAGGCATGAGACCCCTCGGCCCGAGGACCCTACCCAGCTTGCCCACTTCGCTCATCATGTCGGGTGTCGCTATAGCCACATCGAAGTCGAACCACCCTTCTTTGATCTTCTCAGCGAGATCGGTCGCACCCACGTAGTCTGCTCCGGCGTCTCTGGCCTCCTGCTCCTTTTCCCCTTTTGCAAAAACGAGAACCCGCACATCCTTCCCTGTCCCATGGGGAAGAAGAACAGTGCCCCTGACCTGCTGATCGGCGTGCTTTGGATCGACTCCGAGCTTTGCTGAAAATTCGACCGTCTCATCGAACTTGGCTCTGGGAATATTCTTCAATACCTCTATCGCCTCTTCGAGGGGATACTCCCTCGCTCTGTCGATCTTGGCGATACTTTCTCTATACCTTTTGCCGGCTTTCATGCCCTCCCCGCTTTCTTTGTCTATTCTTCAACAATGATGCCCATGCTTCGGGCCGTTCCTTCGACCATCTTGACCGCCGCCTCGAGCGAATCGGTATTGAGGTCCTTGACCTTCATCTTTGCTATTTCAAGGATCTGCTCCTTCGTCACCTTGCCGACCTTTTCCTTGTTCGGCTCACCCGAGCCCTTTGCTATGTTGGCAGCCTTCCTGAGAAGCTCGGATGCAGGAGGAGACTTTGTGATAAATTTAAAGGTCTTGTCGGCATAAACCGTTATCTCGACGGGAATGATAGTCCCTGTCATGTTCTGCGTCACAGCGTTGAACTGCTTGCAAAAATCCACAGAGCTTACCTGTAACTGGCCAAGGGCTGGTCCCACGGGCGGTCCAGGCGTAGCCTGCCCGCCGGGAATCTGCAATTTCACAACTTTGAGAACCTTCTTTTTCGATCTTTTAGCCATAAACCCTCATTCTCCTTGCTTCTTTGCCGTATTGATCAAGGCCAAGAGATTAGAGCGATTTTACCTGGAGAAAATCCAGCTCTACGGGTGTTTCTCTTCCGAAGATGCTTACAAGAACCTTGACTTTGCCCCTCTCGGGGTTTATCTCGTCCACAACGCCGGTAAAATCGGCGAACGGTCCGTCCACCACCCTGACATGCTCTCCGAGCGTGAACGGAACCTCGGGGATGATCCCTTCTTTCTTCTCCATGCGTCCGAGGATCCTGTCGACATCCTTCTTCGGTATGGGGAAAGGCTTTTTCACGCCTCCGACGAAGTGTGTGACACCGGGAACATTCTCTATGAGACCCCACGTTTCGTCACTCATCTCCATCTCTATAATGATGTAACTCGGGAAAAGTTTTCTGTGGCTGACCTTCTTTTTGCCCTTCTTCATCTCGGCGACCTCTTCGGTCGCCACGAGGACCTTGCCGAACCTGTCCTCCATTCCCGAGTTCTTGATCACTCTCTCGATCGTCTCTTTGACCTTGTTCTCTCTACCTGAATACGTGTGAACGACATACCATTTCATCTTGCTCTTCTTCTCCTCGACCGCCGGGCCGGTTTCGCCCTTAGGCTGTGCGGCTTCGGCGTCTCGAGGTGTCTCTGGAGAGCCTTCGAGGCCCGAGGCATCATCCGGGGAAGCATCGGCGTCATCGCCGCCGGATGAGGCATCGTTCGTCTCATCTACCGGTATGTTCTCACCCTCTTCCGATTCGGCAACTTCTTCCGCTTCTGCTTCGGAAGGAGCCTCTTCGGCCTTTTCGCCCGATGAATCCGATTCATCGGCGTAAGAACCCTCACCCTCTACGGGCTCCGGCTCTTCTGCACCAGACCCGGACTCGTCCACAGAGCCCGAATCGACGCTATCATTATGCTCCCGAACTTCTCCCTCATTGGTCGGGGAATCTTCGCTCCGAAGCCTTTGCTCTTCTTCCAACTTTTCGCCTTTTTTCGAAATGTCCTCGTTCATCATTCCACCATTCAAAAATCCATTTTCACCACGGCATCCGAGAGGATCGAAAGTTGACGGAACCCAGTCGCCGGATCGGTTATGCAATCGAGCTCAACGGCTACCATCCAATAAGTTTTTTTATCAACAGAGTGAGGATCTGATCCACCGCACCAATGAATAGAGTCACGAGGAATGTGGCTACTATGACAACCTTTGTCGATTCTTTCAGCTCATCCCTGGTAGGCCACGTGACCTTTTTCATCTCTATCTTTGTCTCACTCAGAAACTTTTTGATCTTTTCAATCATCACCTACTCCAATTTCAAATGCACCGGCCTCGGGAACAAACCGCCGTGAAACAACAAGACTCCCCTCCGCAATTATGACAAAACCCACCGAAGAAACCTTCCGAAATTCTATCGGGTTTCCTTGTGCAATGTGTGTTTACCGCAGTTAGGGCAGAACTTCTTGAACTCCAGCCTATCCGGGTGCTTCCGCTTGTTCTTTTTAGTAGTGTAGTTTCTGTTTTTACAAACAGTGCAAGCGAGAATTACTATCTCTCTCATCCTTCAATGCCCCTTCACTCTATCTATCGGGTTCGTTCTATTCCAGGATTTCGGTCACGACGCCGGCGCCAACCGTCCTGCCGCCCTCTCTGATCGCAAACCGAAGCTCCTTCTCCATCGCTATCGGCGTTATAAGC
>NATK01000002.1 GCA_002085285.1 Candidatus Latescibacteria bacterium 4484_7 | reverse complement strand
GCGCCTCTTTACCATGACGATATTTCCCGTCGACTCTGATATTCGGGCGATTCATACCATCGCCTCGCCTCTTTCTCGTCCGGAAATCTTATGAGCACCGTTCTCGTATAGGGCCACTCTCCCTCGAGGACGACCGGGTCTTCGTCAACCGCAACGATTATCCCTTTGAACTTCGCAAAGATCTCGTCGAACCCGTTCTCGTATATGTCGTATTCCTCTCTATCGTTTATCTTTATCTGAGCGATGATATAGCAACTCATGGCGATCCCCCATCTTCGGATAAACATCCTGCGTGTATCCTTTTGAATTCCGATTATACACCAAGCCTCTTTTTTGAAAAGGCATTTCTGGCTATTTAACGGGAATAGGAAGAAACAAGGTGCCCACCCTGTTACTAGGGGCCGTGATGTATCTTCCGTTTCCATTTTCTGACCATTTCAATGTCAATGGATGAATCGAAGCAATCGATCGTTCATCGACTATTCGAACTCTTACGTTCCTTCGCCAGTACCCTGTACAGCACCGTTTCGAGCTCCTTGATCTTGAAAGGCTTTGATATGACATCGACGAAACCGAAGTCTCTGTGATTTGCCATGACGGGGTCGTTCGAGTACCCACTCGATACTATCGCTCTGGCAGTGGGGTCAATCTCCAGGATCTTGGCAACTGCCTCTCTGCCCCCCATTCCACCGGGAACCGTCAGGTCCATTATCAATGTGTCGAAGCGCCTTCCTTCGGAGATAGCTTTCTTATAGCTCTCAACAGCCTCTTTCCCATCTTCGGCAGTCTCGACGTCGTAACCGAGCGTCTCGAGCATCCTTCTTACAACATTCCTCACTATCTCTTCATCGTCCATCACCAGGACTCTGCCGCCCTCTCCCTCCATCCGTTCCGCCTCTTCAAGGATTTCTTCCGAAACCTTCTGTGAAGCGGGAAGAAATATGTTGAAGGTCGTCCCCTCGTCCTGTATCGAATTCACGCGAATAAACCCATCGTGGTTCTTAACTATGGAGAAGGCTATCGAAAGCCCGAGCCCGCTCCCCTGTTCTTTTGTCGTGAAATACGGGTCGAATATCTTGTCAATGTATTTCTCCGGTATCCCGATCCCCTCGTCCGATATCCACAATTCAACGAACCTCTTTCCTGAGGGAAGACGCAACCCTTCCGCATTCTCCGCTGAAACGTTTCTACCGCCGATCCTTATCGTACCGCCCGAAGGCATCGCCTCCCTCGCATTCAAAACGATATTCTGTATCACCTGGCTCATTTGCCCCCTGTCCAGCTCCACAGGCCACAGATTCTTCGGCATATCGATTTCCAGTCTGACATCCGTCCCGGTGAGAATGAATTTGGCCGTATCGAATACCACCTCCGCTACGGACGAAAGCTTCTTGATAGGCTCTCCTCCGCGGGAAAATGTCAAGAGTTGAAGCGTAAGCCCCTTCGCCCTCGAAACGGCGTTCTCGGCTTCACCGAGCAGTCTCATCGCTTCGTCGTTCTCCTTTACCAGGAGTCTCGCGAGTGTGACATTTCCAAGAATGGCTGTTAAAATGTTGTTGAAGTCGTGAGCGATTCCTCCCGCCAAGACACCGAGCGATTCAAGTTTTCGTGACTTGTTTATCTCCTGTTCGAGCAGTCTTTCTTTGGTAACATCCCTGAGAACGATGACGGCGCCGTGCGCCTTGCCATTGCCGCCCATTATCGGCGAACAGCTCCCTCTTACTACTGTCCTGTTTCCGTTCCTCTTGATGCAGACGAGATCGTCGGAAATCGTGAACGGCTTCCCTTCTCTCAGCGCACTCTCAACCATTCTTCCCGGAGACATGCCACTGCCGTTCGAAACGAACTCACACAACTCCGAGAGAGGCTTGCCCTTCACGTCTTCCAACCGGACTCCGGTAAACTCCTCTGTGACCCTGTTAATCAACGATATAGCGCCCTTAGTATCCGTCGCTATAACAGCATCTCCTATGCCGTTCAACGTTACATCGAGTCTCTCCTTTTCCAGCTTGAGCTCTTCATACAGCGATGCATTTCTCAACGCTTGAGCAACTCGCGTGGCCAGCAACAATATAAGATCTCTAGTCTCTTTGCTGATCCCGTCCACTTCACTCGAACCGGCGTTTATAGTCCCTATACACCTGTCCTCATATATCAAAGGCACAATAAAATCGCTCCTTATACCGGCTTCAAGGAGCTTCTCGTCAACCGGAAACCCGGCTCTCTTACTTATGTCACGTGTATAGACGGCCGACTTGGCTTCCACCGCCCCTGAAATGGCCACATCCCTGAACGGAATGAAATCGCCCTTTGAGATGCTCTCTATGACCTTTCTTTCATCCAGCACATAGAAGCCTGAATCGTCCTTGGCAAGGATGGCTATCGAGACCCTTTCGAGGTTTAATTCATCCTTGAGGAAATCGAGGACCTTCCCCTCGATGCGACTCGACTCGAGATGAGAGATCTCCTCGTCGAGCTGAGACTGCAATCTCAAGATCCGATTTTCCTTTTGAAGCTCAGAAATATCGACGGGAATGTAAGCCGTTTCATCTCTGGCTCTAAGGTTGATATGAACCTTGCCGATAATATACTTCCTCAATAGCAGCCATGCCGCCGCTATCAGCACCGTTAGAATAGCCGCCGCCAGCACAACATCTCTTTCGTACCCCTTCTCCGAAGCGATATCTTTCGCCTGCACCGTGCCTTCCGATACAGCCGTATACGCCAGATGTTCATACCCGAATACGAGAAGAGCTGTGGAGATCCAGATAGTGATGACCAGCAGTATGAATATTATGCCTATATGATTCTTCAAGTCCCATCCAGAATCTCTAAGCGATGAACCTCAAATCAATACAATTACAATATTGCATCAATTCTCAACATCATTCATTACGTAGCATATACAAATCGCCTTTGTCAATAATCAATAAAGGGAGTGAAAAAAATCATCCGCTTTTTCGAAGGCCTCTTTTGTCAACGACTTCATCTTTTCCTTGTCGATCTGAAGGATCTCCTCCCATTCATCGATGAACCGCTCCATATCATCAAACTCATGCCTCTCGTTTATAAAGGAGACCAGCCTTACGGCAAGATCTTTTGCGTCTTTTTCGCTTATGCTGTGATGGTTCCTGATCGAGGTTGATATATATTCGGGCAGGTTCCATTCCTCCGCCATTATCGCCCCTACCTCCTGATGGTCGAAGCCGAGCTTTTCCTTTTCGATAACCACCTGATCCCTGCCGTCAGTAGAATATACGTGTTCGAGAATCGCGTTGTACTCGTTTTTCTTGACGTTTGCGATGACGGGGACAGCCATGTCCTGCAAAAGGCCCACCGTGAAAGCCTCGTCCTTGAACACAGGATGGAGAAATTCTGAGAGCATGTAGGCAAGGTTTGCCCTTCTCGCTGCAGTGAGCCAGAACCTCTTGCCATTGAATGCGGGGATCGACACGCAAGGCAGCGTCTCCTTTACCGCATGCGAAAGTAGCATGGATTCTATCCTGGACCTTCCGAGCATCGTTACTGCGTGATGAATGTTTCCGACCTTCGTGCTCAATCCATAAGCGGCCGAGTTTACCATCCTCAATATCTGGACGTGCATTCCGGGGTCACGCTGAAGAATGTCGGCGATCTCGCGCATCGATGCGCCATCGTCTCTAAGAACGGACAGCGCTTCCATTATCACATCGGGGAAACTCGGCAGCTCGAATCCTTCCAACAGTTCCTTAAGTTTGTCCTTGCTGCCCTTCTTGATCCAGCCCAGAATCTTCATGATACGACCCCTTCGTTCTTTTCATTATTGCCGGCAAAATCCGCCAGTACACCTACACCTTACAATCAGCCGGTTAATCCGCCCTCCTCGTCATCTTAGTGCTCAATATCGATATCAATCCCCCAAGCATCAGATACCCCGTAGTGACCTCCAATATGGCAACAACCTGACCCCAGACTGTCGATGGAACGACATCACCGTATCCTAAGGTCGTCAGCGTCACGACGCTGTAATAGATCGGCGAAAGGAACGTCGGATACATACCGTAATCCACTCCGACCTTAGAGTACAGAAAGGCAAATACGAGCACCTGTACTCCTATCCACAGGAACCACCGCATCATGCTCCGCCCGCAGTCGCTGGTCAGCCACCAGAAGAAGTAAACAATCCTTGCAAAGCTCCCGCTCTCTTTGAATTCCTTGAGATAGTTTTGATCAGAAATGAATCGGCGCAGCCTGTATGCACCGGCGAAATTGATATTTCTCACATCCACACCTATCCAGCTCGCCGTTTCGAAGTTCCTCACCAGCCGGAGTCTCGATTCTTGCAGATTTGCGTTATTGAATACCGCTCCATCGACATCGCTCAACGACAGGTCGGCCGATCGCATATCGGCGTTCGTTAAGTCCGCCCTGACGAGGCTGGCTTCACGAATCCTCGCATTCTTCAGTACTGCCGCTCTGAAATCAGCGCCTTCAACATCGGCCTTGGTGAGAGTCCCCCACTCGAGGTTTGCGTTGAAGAAGACAGCGTTCTTCAAAACGGCCATTCCCATCCCAGCATGTGCCGCATCGGCTTCTTCGAGATTGGCACCGGTCAAATCGGCACCGGTAAGCTCGGAATTTCTGAGGTTCGCCTTGAGAAGCAACGCTCCCTTTAGATTCGCCCTCAAAAGCACCGCCCCCTCGAGATTGCACAAACTCAGGTCGGCACCGGATAGATTCGCTCCCGAAAGGTCAGCGCCGGAAAGATCGAGCCTACTGAGATCTCGCCCCGAGAGATCCACACCTCTCAGCTTCAGCACCCCGTGCGATCGTTCCTCGCTACCGCTCTGTCTGAGCTCGAGGATTATCTGATCTATATCATCTTTCGTTGTTTCCATTTATTAAATCTCCGTTGCATGGAGAGAAGGCGATTTGCACGACAAACCGCAAAGAATCGAAAAATCGATCCTTTGCGAACCTCGAATCCGCACCCTCGCTATTGCGATCCTCGAATCTGCTCCATCGCCCTTTGCGAACCTCGAATCCGCTCCCTCGCCTTTGCGATCCTCGAATCCGCTCCCTCGCCAATACCTGCAAAATATCATCGTAAGTGCAGTCAAGCTCACTGCTACTCAAAAATCTCTTCGGTCTAAAATGCCGCTCAATTAAGAATTTTTTTCGATGATTTGCATCTTGAAGGGTATCGGTTAAAATGTTATATATCTTTTTTCAGGCAGAATGTTTCGCAACGAACGAAGACAACGTTTATTGGGAAATTCCGAGTCATAGATGAGAAACCTTGTAACGGGAGGTCAAAGTGGCAGTAGTATTGGACGGATCCAAGCTTGGGATAGATGAACTCGTGCGGGTCGCCCGCTTCAATGAGAAGGTCGAACTTCCCGATTATGCGATCGAGAAAATAAAGAAATGCCGGGCGATGGTCGAGAAAAAGATCGAGGCCCATGAGATCATGTACGGGGTAAATACCGGTATCGGGGAATTCTCCGAGGTTGTTCTCACAGACGAACAGATACAGGAGTTTCAAAAATACCTCATATACAACCACGCTGCGGGTATCGGAGACCCCGCCCCCATCGAATACGTGAGGGGAGCAATGGCAAGCCGAATAAACGTCCTCGCACACGGCAACTCGGGATGCCGACCTGAGATTCCCCTGACACTCGTAGAAATGCTGAACAAGGGAGTGACCCCATACGTGTGTCAGAAGGGTTCTGTGGGGGCCTCCGGTGACCTCGCACCGATGGCGCAGATTGCACTTCTTATGCTCGGCGAAGGCAAGGCGTACTACAACGGCGAATTGATGGACGGGAAAAAGGCGATGGAGAAGGCCGGAATCCCCATACCGGGGCTTAAGGCCCGCGACGGCCTGGCCACCATTAACGGCTCAAACGTACTGACCGCTATGAGCGCCATAATGCTCTACGATACGGACCGCTGGCTCAGACAGGCTGAGATCGCCGCTGCAATGAGCCTCGAAGCCCTGATGGCCAACATGAAACCATACAGCGCAAAGCTCCACGAGGCTAGGGGATTCAAGGGAGCAATCCGAGCGGCAGCAGCGATAAGAAAGTGCATCGAAGGAGGAGACCTCGCCGAGGGCAAGCTCAAGGTGCGGGTTCAGGATGCATATTCGATGCGATCAACTCCTCAGGTCATAGGTACTGCACACGACGCATGGGAATTTGCCAAATCGCAGGTCGAGATCGAACTCAACGGAGTCGGCGACAACCCTGTTTTCTTCCCGGACGAGAATCTTCAGATCTCCGGTGCAAACTTTCAGGGTACACCGGTTTCACTTCCTATGGACATGATGGGTGCCGCAGTAACCATGGTGAGCGTCATGTCAGAGAGAAGGATGAACCGCCTCAACAATCCGGCCTTGAGCGGCGGCCTTCCTCCTTTCCTCACCAAGGGAGCCGGTATGATGTCGGGGCTAATGCTCAGCCAATACACCGCCGACATGCAGATCGTAGAGCAGAGGATCCTTTCGATGCCTGCTTCGATACAATCGATACCGGCAGCAGCCGACCAGGAAGACTTCGTCTCGATGGGAATGAATACGGCGATAAAGAACTTCCAGATCCTCGACGACGCCTACGGCGTTCTTGGCATAGAGTTCATGGCGGCGGCACAGGCTCTCGACATGCGCGATTACAAATTCGGCAAAGGCGTAACAAGGGCAAAAAAAGTGATAAGACGGCACGTTGACTTCCTCGACATCGACAGACCTCTGCATAGGGATCACACGGAGATGAAAAAGCTCGTCAAATCGGGCGAGATACTCGAAGAGGTGGAAAAAGAGGTCGGAAGCCTCGGATAGAATCCTACCGCCGGGTTCCGATCACTCAAAGTTCTTGAGTTTGTCGGCGATCTTTTTCCAGTCGAATTCCCTCGCAATCTTCAAGGCGTCGTCGTCCGAAACGCCTTCGTACGATAGGACGAATATCCCTGGTTCCTTTTCATCCGGCTTCACGATGACCGTGACCACTCCGGAATTCTCCTTCTTGTCGTAAAGGAGATGGCATTTGAAGCCGTCTATCTCTTTGAAGCTCATCTTAGTGTCTTCGTCTTCGTAGTTCATCTTGGTCTGCTGTGTGTAGGCACCGATAGAGCCCGCACCACCCATCATGATCATCACATTCAAGTTGCCCTTGCCGTTCGAATACTCCCTCGTCGCCTGTATCATCTTCATTCCAGGCATATCCATACGCATTCCCTCGGGCTTTTTCGCCTCCCACCCCTTGACGTCCTTCAAGAGCCCATAGAGCTTTTCATAGCTCGCCGCCTGCGCGCTCGACGCCGCGAGCGCCACAATAGATAACATGACTGCCAAGACCGCAGATTTGCTTCGACAACCCATACCTTGCTCCTTTCCAAGATCACGGTTCATCTTTTACAATGTCTTTCTATACGGTAAGACGAACCGCATTGCAAAATGGCACAAAAATCTTGCTCTAATCCCGATTCGAGAGAGCTCAATCACCTGAAACGTGTCCTACGATCCAGTCCCCTATGAGCTTCAGAGCGACGGGAGAAATCGTTTCTTCTATCTTCGAATACTCCGATACATCTCCAGTTTCTGCTGTTTGAAATAGATGATTGAGGCCGGGAAGCTTCTTCACGATAAAATCTCCGTTACCCCCGGCCTTCAGCGCTTCCCTTATCGCCTCGAGGTTTTCGTCGGCAGGAACCTGAAGGTCCTTCTCCCCTCCGATTGCCAGAACGGGGCATTTGACCTTTCTCAGCGTCTCCGCCGGATCGTAGGTGAGGAAATAGCGAAACCACGGATTGAGGATCCTCCTTGTCTGTGCCTCTATTAGCCTGGCCGAATCGGGTGCTGCTGACCTCTGATCCTTGTCCAGATGGCCGTACTCACCGGCAAAGAGTGCCTCGAGCTTTTCCCTCGCTGCAGCATCGTCTGTCGTGCCCTCAACGATGGCGAAAGCCTTTTCCTGAAGAAGCCTGTTTTTGGCGATTTCCTCTTCGCTCGCACCTTCCGCCTTTGCTATGAGTGCACTCTGATGATACAGGATACTGTCACCCGGAACACCGGGTCCCGCCATAAGAACAATAAAGGCTATATTTTTCATATCGACAGCCACCATCGGTGCGATGATTCCACCCTCACTATGCCCTATGAGCCCGATTCTTTCGGCATCGATCTCTTTTCTCCCCATGAGATATCTGACTTCCGCCTCGACGTCTCCTGCGAAATCCCTGCTCGTCGAGCTCCACAGATCTCCGCTGGAGCCTCCCACCCCCCTGTCATCGACCCTCAAGACAGCAACCCCGCGCCTCGTCAGATAATCGGCCAGTACGAGAAACGGCTTGTGGCCGAAAACCGTTTCATCCCTGTCCTCTGGTCCAGAACCTGTAATAAGCACCACGGCGGGGAATGGGGGCTTGCCTTTGGGAATGGTCAAAGTGCCTGCGAGTTCGACCCCACCGACCTTGTTCTCGATCGTCACCTCTTCCTCTTTGTACGGGTAGGGCTTCTTAGGCTCCTGAGGCCTGCTCATCTTGGGAGCTTCCTTGACCCTTTCGAGCTTGAGGGGAAAAGTCATCCCTCTCTGCTTCCAGTTGCCGTCGATCGAGGAGAGATCTCCGTTCGCCTGTCCCTCGAACATCGCCATGGCCACATCCACATTTACCACGAGCTTCCCGCCCTCGAACGTCACCTTGCTAACAGGTATCCCCGTCGCCCCCTGATCGGGGCTGTCGAGAGTCGCCGTGAGCGAACCGTCTTCGGACCTGGAGATGTGAAAGACCACCCTCAACTTCGATCCGTTCACATCAAGCGACCCCTCCCAGATTCCCTCGATATCTTTCTTCTCATTGCCCGCGACCCGTGCCGTCGCACCATCTGATCCCGAGCCTTTACCCATTACCGGGAGGCCCGCATCCGGCAATGTCTCAAGACCTCCATCATCTCGATTCATCGCAGAAACACCTCCGCTCGACGCAACTTGAGCGACCGAAGAATCATCTTCAGTCGCTGCGCCGACATTGCCGAGCGATGAGAAAACAGCGACAGCAATCAGAGAAAGAACGAGAAAAACCCTGTACCTCACATTCATATTCACCGCACCCTCCTTTTTTTCTCAGATACAACCGCACGGAGCAATTTATTCAAGAAAACTCCCTATGCCTTTATCAGATAGATCACCGTGAGAAGCAGAGCCAAAAGGACAAGCCAGAGAAACAACGCAAAACGGGTCATACTTTTTGCCTTTTTCTCCTCCCACCAGTTCAGAGGACGAATCCCCTGAAGTGTGAACGTGAGGACTCCGGCGAGATTGATGCTTATGAAGTTTGCGAGAAAGAGGAGAAAACTCTTTGCCCCGAGCGAAACGAAGCCGTTGCCGATCAACACGCCGCAAGCGGCAAGGGGAGGCAACAGTGATACCGCGACCATGACTCCAATGAGTATCGTCGAGATACCGCTTGTAAAGGCAAGTGCGCCGGCCGAACCTGCCGCGAGGGCTACTATGATATCGAATGGGGCGATCGCCGTTCTCGATGCGAGCTCACGCGTCGGAGCATCGACCCTGAAGATCATCCCCATCGCGACTGCTATGACGAATGCAAGCAGAATACCGACGACATTTGTCTTCAAGGAACGCCTGCCAAGGTCGGGATCGCCGAGTGTCGTAGCAAGTGACAATGCAACGCTCGGTCCAAGAAGAGGAGCTATGACCATCGCTCCTATCACTATCACGATATTGCTCTGGATCAGACCTATGGCCGCTACTACAGTAGCCAGCGATATCATCGCCACATAAACGTAATTCAGCTGTGCCGAATCTACGAGCTTGTCGTATAGCTCCTCCCTGCTCACCCTGAGCCTCTTGCGCTTCTTCTCTTCCGGCGCGACATTAGCATCTTTCGCCTGCTCCTTTTCGAAGGAAGGGCGAGGCACAGTGGCCTCGACGGGAAGAAGCACTATCCTGAACTCAGAGAGCGCGGAAAACCGCTTTTCGAATTTGTCCATTATCGACTCGGCATCTTCCGAGCGCGTTACGAGCTTATAGACATTGATCTCTTTGAACTTTTCCTCACGCCAGAGATCGAGGAGATTCTCGTTCTTTAGAATCTCCTGCATCTCTTCGACGCTGCTCTGTGGAATTATTACTTCGAGAAGTCTGAGCGCCATCGATCAATCCTTTTCTTCTCTCAACACCCTTTCACTCTAAATCATACCGGAGGCACATCAAGCATTTTCCTTTGGAGTCTTGCTATTGTGAAACGCCCCCACGAAAACGAAACAACCGAGGCGATCACGTTGCCGAACACGATACCCCACCATACACCGCGGATCCCGTAGCCGAACGTTATCCCGAGAAGGTAGCTGAAAGCTACCTGAAAGATCACCGTTCTCAATATAGTGACGGCCAGGGAATATTCCCCCTTCCCTATCCCCTGAAACATCGAAGAGGTGAGCATACCGAGCGGAACGGTCGGAAGGAACCAGGCAAGCACTCGGAAAGCGGTAGTCAGACTATCTGAGATATGCGCCGCCCCCTTTGAGTATGTGAAGATATATGAAAGCTGGTGAGCGAGCAGCAGAATAATCGAAAGAACGGCAAGCTCCACCACGACCCCGATCTTTACACCGTACATATATCCTGTCTTCAACTTTACCATGTCCCCGGCGCCGTATGCGGCACCAGTGACCGCGGTGACACCCGTTGCTATGCCGAGAAGAGGTACTATCCCTATCATCAATATTCTCCACGCACTCGTATAAACAGCTATTCCGTCGGAGCCGCCCACCCCTACGATGATTGCATTCAATATAAAAACCGCCACCGACATCGATAGCTGTGCAAAGGAGGATGGAATGCCGACTCTGAGTATCTCTTTCGTTATTGCAGCATCGAAATGAGAGGGGACTGGCCTGACATCGATGTACGTGTCCTTCTTGAAAAAAAGCCAGTAAACCATGAGGAGTGAGGTAATGAATATGGATGCCAGAGTGGCCCAGGCTGCACCGACCACACCGAGTTTCAACGTGTATATAAATATGGGGTCGAGTATGATGTTGAGCCCCGAACCAAGCATCATCGCGTACATCGCCCTCTTCATGTCTCCTTCGCCCCGGAGGATACCGCTCGAGATGTTGCTAAAGACGATGAACACAGAGCCGCCGATAAGAACCTTTGAATAACTGACTACTAGATCCGAGACATTCCCCTTTGCACCGATCAGTTCGAATATATTTCTTATGAATGGATAAAAGCCGACTGTTATGGCAATCCCTACGATGAATCCCAGGAACATCGTATGCGAAGCGGCCGAGCTGGCTCGCTCCTTTTCCCTGGCGCCTATCCTCCTCGAGATAGTCGAGCTGCCACCGATACCGACTCCCACCGCGAGCGATATGATCACCATGAAAAGGGGAAAGAAAAGTCCTATCGCAGCCAACGCGTCGGAACCGAGGCCCGCCACCCATATACCGTCTACGATGTTGTAGAGTGCCTGGACAAGCATTCCAACTATCATAGGGCCCGAGAACTTTAGTATCGCTCTCTTTGGATCTCCAAGCAGGGTCTGAACCCCTTTAGTGAGCCCTGAATCCATCTGCACTCCCTCTTAAATCCGGCTTGAACCTCAAATGGAATACCCGGACCGACAACACTGCAATACCGAGAACAGGCAGCAAAACGAGACAGGAAAACTATGCTACACAGCGAAATGTCACGTGTCCAGAAAAAAGCCACTCAGCGACTACGGGTGCAGAGGCTGACGCATCTTCGCTGTTCCTCGAAGTTCGCAGCATTCATCGATATTCTTCAGATTGCGAGGTTCTGAGTGAAGGGATGCAAGAGGCACCGTGCACACGTCATACCCTCAAGAATTTTTCCGGGCTGAAGGACACACGGCCTTCGGTTATCCTGTAGCGGATCAACTTTATACGCAGCTTTTTCAAACGCTCCTCGATGTCTTCGCTTGTTGAACGCGGCGCAACCACGAACTTTCTGCCGCTCACAGCGCCACTGCTCGAATAGAGAAAAAGCCTTCCCACCGCATTGTAGATGTGAGAGAGATCGGGTGACGTCTCCACTTCGAAGACGATACCGACTCTGCCCGAGCCGCGCCTCACATAGAGATCATGATTTGAATCGCTCCTTACAAGAGCTCCCCGGGCAGAAAGGATGTTTGCAAGAGTGCATGTGACAAGACCGTGCTCAAACGACGATTCGACCGCGTCGAACGCGCCCCTTGCCCATCTGCCTTTGTATCGAGGCACATAGAAAGCATCAGTCGCCACCGTCCCTACGTACCTCGCATTTATCACGGCGTCCTTTTTGTACCTCGCCACCTCATGGACGAAGAAACTTAGTTGAGCGAGAAAGTTCGTGCTCTTGAGCGAAGCGACGGGAACGACCTTCGTCGTCCTTCCGCCGTCCGCCACCTCTACCAGTTCGCCCGTGAACGAGCGTATAAAACCCGTTTTGCCTATGTTCTTTCGACCGCCACCTATCCTGCCGCGGTGAAGCACATAGATGTTGCCGGCGTCGTCTTCGGCGAATAGACCGCCTGTGCGCCGGTCCACCCCGTCGCCGGCGAAATTTATCTCACAAGTAATGGAATTGGAGCCGCGCAGAACGGGTCTCCCGACTCCGAAAGCATTCCACCAGCTCTCGCTTAGCTCGTGCCAGAGGTCATAGGGCTCTATCCAAATAACCGTTTCTTCACCGCCGCCTCCGCGAAAACCCACCTTGACCACGAGGGGCTCGCCGCCGAACCCGGATACACGTGCCTTTAACATATCATAACAGCGCTCGACCTTCCCTTTCGCCTCGATCGCTTTGAGCAATGCCGAACCTTTCTTTACGGCGGCGGCCGGTCACTGTTTCGTTATCGCGTCGACCGTCGCATTGATTATTGGATAGGCAATCGGTGACGAAGTGAGCAGCGGGTGCGTCCCTATCTGCATGGTGTCGACCTGCATATCGGTCATGTTGTTTTGCATCATGATGGAAAGGGTGTTGATCATTTCGCCTGCCGAATCACCGCCCCTTATTTGAGCACCGAGCAACTGGTGGGAAACCTTTGCATAGATCAATTTGATGTACACGCTGCTCGCCCCAGGGAGCTTGCCCGGGTGCCTGTCAACCGTCTCATTGCGCCCGACGACATACGATACTCCGAGCTTTTTCGCTTCCCTCTCGGTGAGCCCCATGGCTGCAAATGCCGTACCCTGGATCTTCGTCGAAAATGTTCCCAGAGAACCACGCAGCTCCTTGATGACCTTGACCTCGTAGAGGTTCGAGCCTGCGAGCCTCCCCTGAGCCATGGCCGTCGAGGCAAGCATCAGCTTGGTGAATTCTCCGGTGAGAAAGTGCTTCTTCGCCGCACAATCCCCCACGGCAAAAACGCCTTTCATCGACGTCCGCATATATTCATCGACTATGATACCATACCTCTCATTTATCTCAAGCCCTGTTTTCCTGGCAAGCTCTAGACGGGGCCTGTATCCTGCAGCGACAAGCACGAGGTCGGCATCTATCTTTTCGCCGTTTTCGAGCTCGACTCCATCCGTCCCTTCCTCACCGGTGATCTCCTTGACCGAAATACCGGTCAACACCCTTACACCCTTGGCTTCGAGCATCTCTTTGACCATCGTTCCGAACTCTTCATCCATCGACAGGGGCAGCAGTGAGTCGAGCTTTTCCACTATGGTAACATCCTTACCCTCTTTCAAGAGCTCGTCTGTGACCTCGACTCCTATAAATCCGCCGCCGATAACCACGATCCTCCTGCTCTCTTCTACGGACTTCTTCAAGTCTCTCAGGTAATCCATCTCCTTTTTGATCAAATGAACTCCCTTCTTCTCGATCCCCGGTATTGGGGGAATGAACGGAGTCGATCCCGTTGCCATAACGAGACGGTCGTATTCGAGTTTTTCTCCGCTCCTAAGAATTATCACCTTTGCAGCGGGCTCAATTTCAACCACATCGCCGACCATAAGCTCCACACCTGCGGCCTCGAGCGGCTTGTCCGGCATGATATTGTTCTCTACCTTCTTCAAAGAATGGAGTACGTAAGGTATCCCGCAAGGGATGAGCGACGTTTCCTCCCTCCTTATGATAAGAACATTCTTGTCGTGATAGGAATTCTTGGCCGAAAGAGCCGTGGTAACACCGGCAGGGCCACCACCAACGATTACGACATCCCACCTGTTCATCTTTCCCTCCCTTTCGAGATGATCAGACCTTTCCTTCACGGTTTGAGCACTGCGGTCCAAACCGTGGCAAATAATACACGGTGCGAATCATCCATATCATAAATCAAATAGACGCAAATGCAAATTATTTTATAAAAATTTTTTGAAAAATTTGAGAACGCCCTGTTTCCAGGCGACCCGGTGGGTAACCCCCGATTCGGGGATCTCTTCCTTATGCTCGAGATACCATTCGTAAGACCTGATCAGCGCCTCGGCATTGCTGTACTTGGACATCCAGCCCAATATGTCCTTTGCCTTGTTCACCGAGACGAAAGAGTCCTTGTCCGCCGTTCCGTAAACCCACTTATACAATGGAGAAATGCGCAGCGCCCAGAAAAGCTCGAGGAACGGCTTGACGATCCATGACGGCGTTGCCAAGACACTTGCGCCGTTTCCTGCGAAATCGCATAGGGCTCCAACATCCTCCCTCACCGTAGCGAACCTTTCGGCGCCGATGTTGAATGTATCGTTCACCTTTTCTTCCGGTAGGGTAAGAAGCAGATAGATCGCCTCTACGAGATCCTCGACCTCGAGGAGCTGATAACGATTTCTGCCGTTTCCTATGATGGGGATCTTTTTCCCGCTCTCCACCCAATCGTATAGAATCTGAAAGACCCCAAGCCTGCATGTGCCTATGAAGGTCTTCGGTCTTACCACCGGCACACACAGTCCCTTTTCTCTGTACTCAGAACAGAGTTTCTCCGCAGCGATCTTGCTCTCGCCGTAAGGACCGACACCTATGAGGGGATCGTGCTCGTAGATCGGATGCTTCTCAGGAACCCCGTAAACGGCGGTAGAGGAGACATAGACCATCCTCTTTATCCCCTGCTTCGATGCCGCCTCGAGGACATTCCTCGTTCCATCGATATTGGTGCTGTAGATATCTTCTTTCTTCCAGAGCGGCAGGGCAGCGGCTCCATGAACGATCATGTCGGCGTCGGCGATCGTCTTCTCGACCGCCTCGTAGTCCCTGACATCTACGTTGTGATATTCGACGTTCTTCGGGTACTCGTCGGGATCGATCGGCGCAATATCTATAATGACGATCTTATCGAATCGATCAGCCAGCGTAGTGCAAAGATGAAGCCCGAGAAATCCGGATCCGCCCGTTACGACAAGGTTCATTGCTGCTCCTCTAATCAAAAAAAACACTCGGAATCAAAAAAACACACTCAATCCTCCAAAGCAAGCAAAATATTGATGATTCTAAAAATGCCGTCTTTACTCGTTCTTTTTCTTCTCCTTGTCCTTTTCCGCTTTCTTTCTCTTTTTCTCCTCTACGAGGTTGTGGTGATAGCCGCCTTCCCTGAGCATCTTCGCTCCGCACTTGGGGCATTTTTCCTCTCTGCACGGAACACCCGGCCTATGCGGCTGTTTATATCCGCACCTCGGGCAGATGCAATTGCCTCCCGAGCCCATTCCACCCCTGCTCATACTGTTCATATCACGACCTCCCTTCGCTTCATTGACACCCAATCAAGCCTTCTTCTCGCTCCTCAACGTTTCGAGCACCTCTTCAGCATGACCAGCAACCTTGACCTTTTTCCATATTTTCCTCACCCGTCCGTTCGGATCGATGAGAAACGTCGAGCGAATCGTGCCCTCGTGCTCTTTTCCGTAGAGTTTCTTTTTTCCCCATGCTCCGTACTGCTCTATCACCTTGTGCTCTTCGTCGCTCAACAGAAGTATTCCAAGCCCTTGCCTTTCGATGAATCTGCCGTGACTCTTCGGCGAATCCTTGCTTACACCGATTATCCCGGCACCCGCCCTCTTGAATCTCAGCTTGAGTGCGGAAAAATCCCTTGCCTCGCGCGTACACCCACTCGTATTGTCTCTCGGATAGAAGTAGAGAACGACCCACTTGTTCCTGTAATCGCCCAGGCAATGCTCGGTGTTCTCGGCGTCGGGCAGGCAGAAACCGGCAGCCCTGTCACCAATTTTGATCCCAGCCAACTCACACCCCCCCTACGATCATAGATTCTTGTGCCTTCTCTCTATCTCATCGGCCAGTGCATCGAGCGCTCTGTAATCGTTCTCGGTGGGATAGCCCTTTACCGTGACAGGTTCTATGAGCTCGACGCTCAAATTGCCGAGAAGACCGGTAAGCTGTTCAATGAACTTGCCGCCCCAACCGTAAGAGCCTATGATCGAAGCATACCTCGCCTTGGGTCTCAAGGCGTTGGCGAGAAATGCAGCATAAACGGCCGCCGGATGAGCACCGGCGAGAACCATTGGAGTAGCTATGATTATCGTTGCCGTGTCCACGAGCGCCATGGAGAGCTCCCCGATATCCGTCCTGGGCAAATTGAACGGCTTGACCTCGATACCCCGCTTCATCAATGCATCGATGAAGTAATTCACCATCCGTTCGGTGCTCCCATGCATCGAGACATAGGGAATAACAACCTCGTTTTTGACCTTTTCGCTCGTCCACTCCTTATAGGCATCGATTATGAGAGACGGGTCGTCATAGATGGGCCCGTGACTCGGTGCAATCATGTCGATATCGAGCTTCGAAACCTTTTCGATGTTTTTGCGAATAGCGGCCCTGAATGGCATCATGATCTCTGCATAGTATCTCTTTGCCAGATCGATGACCCTCGAATCACCATTAACGAAGAGCGAGGACGTGGCAAGGTGCGAGCCGAAGAAGTCACAACTGAAAAGCACCCTGTCCTCGGCGAGATATGTGACCATTGTCTCGGGCCAATGGACCCACGGGGTCAAGATGAACCGGAGCGTCTTGTCGCCGAGCGAAAGCGTGTCCCCGTCTTTGACTACGATGAAATCCTCCTCCCTCGTAAGGAGCAGGCTCATCAAGAAACCCTTCGCCTTTTCGTTGGTTACTACCTTTGCGCCGGGGTAGAGCTCGACGATCTTGTTTATCAACCCCGAGTGATCCTGTTCAGCATGGTTCGCTATGACGTAATCGATCTTCTCGACGCCCAACTCCTCGAGATTTTCTATCAAATCCTCCCTCTTTGCAGGATCAACGGTATCGATAAGAGCGACCTTCTCGCTTCCCTGCACCAGATAGGCATTGTAGCTCGTCCCTTCGGGCAATGGAATGAGTTCATCGAAGATGCGCCTGTCCCAATCGATAGCCCCCACGGATAGCACTCCCTTTTTGACTTCTCTTATTGCCATACCTTTTCCTCCTTAGCATCATCTGTTCAACCGTATCATTTTCCGAAGATCAAGACCGTACCTCTATTGCAACTTTCATCGTGTATCAAATCATTGTTAACGGTGCGTGTTAAATAAAAATGATTCTTTTCTATCTCTTTTGCAATATCTTCTGGATCTAGGCCTGCGAGGTGCCAGAGCGGCCAATCGATCCTCGAATGCTTCGGATATACGGATAGAATACCACTTTTCCTTAGCAACTTGAAGACCTTTCGGTACAATGCGTCTCTCTCCTCCTTGTCAAGATAGTGCAGGACGTCGTAAATGAGCGCGACATCGATCGATTCTGCGTGGATTTCGACCCCTTCTCTCGATTCTGCGTGGATTTCGACCCCTTCTCTCAAATCCTCTGCAGCTTCGTCTGGGAAAAGCATATTCACCAAGATTATATTATCGATTCCCTCGGCCTTCGCTCTATTCGACAAGGTGTCCAGAGCCTCTCTATTCTTATCGACCGCATAGACTGCTCCCGATTTGCCTACGAGCCTTGCAGCCGGTATAGAATAGCTCCCGCCTCCACATCCCACATCGAGAACGACATCACCCTCTTTTACACCTATTTCCCGCAGGAATTCTTCGCCCTTTCCGTTAAACCACTCCTTCAAATCGCTGTTCATGACACCACACCTATCGAAACAGCGCTCCAGAGCCCGATATTTTTCTTACCTGCCATTGCACTTCCAGGCGATTCATTTTCTAACGGTCCGCATCTTTCAATGTGAGCCTTCGAAGATAGTACCTGTTTCCGCCGTATTCCGAAACAACAATCTTTCCTTCGGCTACGAGCCTTTCAACCAGCGAAAAATCGCTGTCCGCCTTTTCCAAAAGGGCATTCAAAGCGTCCTCCCTCATTGGATGGACGGCTGTGGTGCTCAATATGTCCTCCTCCACATCGCCGGTAAAAGCAAATTGATTCCCCTCGTAACCTATGAGGTACTCGACGTATATCTGGTCCTCGACGAAGATGTGATACGCCGTGTTCAAGGCGGATTCTTCAGGCGGCAATACCCATTTCTCCGCCGGCGGCCTCGTAGGTACACCGATATAGGCGGTCGAAACATTGAGTTCCTTGATAAAGCCGGCCACATCACGAATATTTTCCAACCGGTCGTTCAAGTCCCTGACGAGCATCGTCTCCGTTGCGAGGTGCCCCTCGAACTCACCGGCAAATATCTTTATCCCCTTCAATATCGAATCGAGTCGGAGCTTCCTGTGAGGCCTATCAATCTTTCTCCATATCGCTTCATCCACCGTGTCAACCTTGAGCGATACCCAATCCGCCTTGAAAAGATCGTCCCTCACATCGGGCAAATCGATAAGACTGGCATTCGTGATAACGGCGACCTTTATGTCGAGCGGCTTCAACATCTCTATCAGCTCTCCAATACTCTTGTCCAGTGTCGGCTCACCGTCGGGCACGAAGGTGAGATAGTCGATCGACTCGTTGTGCTCGCGGGCCCTCTTGACCTTGTCTTTTATTTCTGCAAAAAGCATTTGCGGAGAATAATACTCTTCCCTCTCCCCCACCATCTTGAGAGAGCGTCCGATCTGGCAGTAAACGCATGAGTAGGTGCATATCTTTGCGGGAATGTTGTTGATGCCGAGGCTCTTGCCCAAACGCCTCGAAGGAACCGGGCCGAAAACATTCATCTTTCCCTTCCTCCTTCCACTGCAAAATATGGGCAACTTTCCCAGTCACCTTTACAATACAGTTCCAGCCATTCATTGTCCATTGATACCTCTTGCAATCTCCTTCTCTCCGGGCATCGCTTGAACCATGCGCAATCGTGGAGCAAGATCCCCAATTTATGATAGTTGCGCTCCATTTCTTCACTCAATCCCTCGTTGTAAAGAAGAGCCGCCGGATGCCTGAGAGGATAGATCTTCTTCGCTGCGCCGCCATCTTTACCGTTGGATGTTAGAAATAATCTCCCATATATCGTATAAACCTCTTCGCGGTCCGGGAAATCGAGTGAATATTTCATAAAAATATACCTCGAGGCATAATATCCGAGAGGAGCCAGTACAGAGGGATTTATAACGTCTATTTCCTCGTCAAGGTACTTGCTGCAGGCAACTATCTCATCCTGCTTCGGCTTTCTGTAACGTGGCAGCATGCACTTGATCAGATTCGTTATGTATATCTCATCTCTACAGACACCGGCCATCCTCAACAGCTCATCCAGCACCTTTCCAGACGGCCCGATGAACATTCTGCCTTCTCTGTCCTCATTCTCGCCCGGAGCCTGGGCAACAAGCATGATCCTCGCATCGCGCGGCCCTTCACCGCACAGAGCATTTGCCCTCGTCTCGAAGAGTCTGCACCTTCGGCATACTTTGATTTGTTTATTTACTTCTTCGAGTTTCAATCGTTATACCAGCAAATCCGATTCGGAAACCAGAAGCACTCGTTTATTCATATGATCGAAACACCAGTCATTTATGTGCATTGCCGGGAGGCATCGAGCAACCTTCGGCTCAATTCTTTTCTGAAAAAGACGACCGCCGCTCCGAGAACGGTAACAAGCCATGTGACGATTGTTGCAAGAAAAGCCTGAACGACAGGGGATAATTGGGCAAATTCATTGACTTGATTATTCATTGATATACCCGTCTCATACACTCCAACCGCACGGTGTAAATAGATCGAGATTACCGATTTCAGCGATGAGCTTATAACCAGCCATTCGTTCAGTGCAACCTAAAATATAGCGTGAGCGCTATGAGCGATGAAACGCTGTTGGTAAAACGGATTATCCGCCACGGCCAGAGCGAATCGTATCTTTCGTTGACATAACCGATTACAAGCCCTATGACCGCCCTTTACGAACAAGCACAACTTACTTGCCAGACGAAGCAGCAAAAAATGTTTCATCTTTTCAGGGATCATCAAGGCACATATCTTGCACAAAGTTACACACGGTATGATATCCCTCGGACTGAATATAGTAGCCGCAGACGACGATGAGCGCAGCTCGCTCGAGCTGTTCTTCGGCGAACACGGATGGAGTGTGGATTCCTACGCGGATGCCGGTGAGTTGATACGGGCAGCGCGGCGGAATGCCAACCCTGTCAGCGCTCGCAGTGGGAAAAAGGCCGCAGCAGGTGATAAGAACGGGAACAAGCATCTTCTGATCTATTCCGTGCCGGAAACCGAGGAGGCCTTTCAAAAAGAAAAAGACACCCTGTCCATGTACCTCAGGAAGAACAAGAAGGTTCAGCTCATCCTTATCATCCCCGGAGAATTTCACGGCGGTGACAAACTGGGCATAGAGCTCGGTGCAAGGCATATTCTTTTCAAACCTTACTCATACAAGGACCTCGAAGAGATGCTGTCCCGCATCGCAACCGGGCTCGGAAAGAGGCGGCTGAAACAGAGCCTCAATCCCAATAAGGAGATTGACGAAGGCTTCGATCAGATAATCGGCGAAAGCCCGAAGATCATGGAGGTCAAGGAACTCGCGCTAAAGGTCGCTGAAAGTGAATGCACGTCTGTCATAATAACGGGTGAATGCGGAACGGGCAAGGGCTCCCTCGCAAAGGCGATACACGAGGCAAGTCCGCGTCGCAGCGGTCCCTTCGTAGAGGTCAACTGTGCAGCGATACCACGCAATCTCCTGGAGAGCGAGTTCTTCGGACACGAAAAAGGTGCATTCACCGATGCTCGTGAAGAGAAGGCAGGCCTCTTTGAAGTCGCAGACGGAGGCACTATATTTCTCGACGAGATCGCCGAGATAGATTATGCCCTCCAGGCGAAGCTCCTCAAGTTCCTCGATACGAGGACCATAAGACGCGTGAGCGGTGTCGAATTCCTCCCTGTGGACGTGAGAATCATCTCGGCGACAAACCGAAACCTGAAAGAAGAGGTGGCCCAGGGCCGTTTCAGGGAGGATCTATACTACAGACTCAATGTGGTCGAGATCAACCTGCCACCGCTTAGAGAGAGGAAAGAAGACATTCGCCCCATCGCCATCGAATACGTAAGCCGCTTTGCAGCGAGATTGAACAAGGGAGGTGTGACCATCTCGGAAGAAGCACTCGATGCATTGCAGGAATACCATTGGCCGGGGAATATCCGCGAGCTCATAAACGTCATCGAAAGGGCGGTGCTTCTGAACAGGTCGGGTAAGATAAAGCCCGAAGACCTGCCTATAGAATCAACCGTCGGCGCTTCGGGCACCACTCCGAACGGCGCTCCGGACGGCACTCCGAACGGCACTTCGGGCACCACTCCGAACGGCACTTCGGTCGGCACATCGTCTCTCGACATCGAAAAAGAAGCAGGGACGGTGCGAATCGATTTCCCCCCCGAAGGGATCGCAATAGACGAGGTGGAAAAGGGACTCATCATAGCGGCCCTCGAAAAGAGCGGGGGGCGGGTAACAGAAGCGGCGAGGCTCCTGAGGCTCGGCCGAGGTGCTTTGAGGTACAAGATGAAAAAATACGGAATCGACGCGGACGAGTTCAAATACACATTGGTATAGCCATTCTATCATTTGAAAGACGCGCTACACTATGCGCCGCGTTAGAAACAAAAAGTATTTGTGCCGATGCGGGGAGAAGAAAAAGTGATTGCTGCGGCTTGGTAGGGTGATAATTGTTGTTTTGGCATCCTGAACCGCTTGTGACTATGAGCAGGATAAAACCTGCAAAGGCAATCTTACACCTACCTTTACTTTTCTCTCTATATTGATCATATATTAGGCCACCTCAATCTCGATATAGTTTTTATCAATTCGGGCGTTCCACTTAACGTATTCGGGCTATACAAAGTTTGCGTTAGCAAATTTGGGCAAGTGAAACGAGCCGTATAGCCCGTGTTATATGACCCAAACTAAGTGAGGACAAAAAGCGAAGCGACGAAGCGTTCCGCCCAAAACCTCAGGTAATCATCGCATAATACATTCGCTGACATATTTTTTCACTTTGTCTATTATGGTATTTAATTCGTCTTCTGAAAAGCATTTTACATTACTGGCAAATGACTTATCTAATATCTTTGACATAACAAACTTTTGCAAAACATATCTCTTTGCACCTCTAATTAACTTGGCTATGCAAATTAAATCATCTTCTATTAGGAGATCCTTCACTACTGTGGTTCGAAATTCGTAATCTATATTGCTATTTAGAATTATCGTAATGCTTTCCATTATCTTTTCTGTACAAACATCTGCCTGCACAACATTATGGTATTTTTCAAGAGGAGCTTTAATATCCATTGCTATGTAATCGATCAGATTTTTAGCTAACAATCGCTCCAAATTTTCTGGATAACTCCCATTTGTATCAAGTTTTACAAGATAACCCATTTCCTTTACCTTTTTTATAAACTCTATTAAATCATGCTGAAGCAGAGGTTCCCCTCCCGTGATAACTACACCATCTAATTTGCCGATCCTTTTACTTAAGAAAGTAAGTATTAAATCTTCATCTAAGGTGTCTGAAAATAGTTCCGGATTTACTAGTTCTGGATTATGGCAGTAGGGACATCTGAAATTACATCCTTGGGTAAAGATGATTGCACTGATTTTACTTGGGTAGTCTATCAAAGAGAATTTCTGAAAACCGGCGATTTTCATTTTGTCATCACCTTAAAACTATTCCTCATTCTGAATTCTTCCTTTTTCCCGTTATTCCATTGATTTACGGGTCTCAGATACCCTACAACTCTTGAGTACACCTCACATGTAGCATCGCACTTCGGACAGGTCAAGAGCCTCAAATATATCATCTGTATAATTGACTGGAAGTTGAGAGGAATTCGTATAAAAGGGCTCTGCACCGTTTCTGAATGCTTGCTCATTTGCACATACTATGTCAGGATACTTCTTCTTATCTATCATCGCGAGACGATAGGAAGTCCCCTCAGCAGGGGTTGCTTCCAGGTTATAATTGTTTCCAGTCTCCTCCTGGAATTCAATAAGTTTATTCTTCATAAACTCCAAGACCTTCAATCCAAATTCTTTACCCTCTCTGTCGCCGATAGTCACCCCCAGAAGATTTAAGCAGGCTTCATTCAATCCAACCAACCCTATCGTAGAAAAGTGATTTTTCCAATATGCACCAAATCGTTTTTTAATATTTCTCAAATAGTACTTGGTGTAAGGATACAAGCCCTGCCCTGTAAGCTTTTCCAGAATTCTTCTCTTCATCTCTAAACTATTCTTTGCCAATTGCATCAGCATGTCCAATCTTTCAAAAAATTCGTTCTCATCCTTTGAGAAATAACCTAATCTCGGCATGTTGATTGATACAACACCGATGCTTCCTGTAAGTGGATTTGCCCCAAATAGTCCGCCACCCCTTTTCTCCAATTTCCTTGTGTCCAGCCTTAACCTACAGCACATACTTCTTGCATCTTCTGGTTTCATATCTGAATTAACAAAATTAGAGAAGTATGGAATACCATATTTTGCAGTTATCTCCCATAACGTATTCAAAAACTCGGCGTCCCAATCAAAATCTCCGGTAATGTTATATGTAGGAATAGGGAAGGTAAAAACTCTGCCTTTTGCATCACCTTCCAACATAACCTCCAAGAAAGCCTTATTGAACAACATCATTTCCTCTTCGAAATCTCCGTAAGTTTCCTTCTGAGGCGTTCCTCCAAAAACAACTGGTTGATTTTTGAGATACTCTAGAGATCTTAAATCCAAAGTTATATTTGTAAAAGGGGTTTGAAATCCCACTCTTGTGGGGACATTTAGATTAAATAAAAATTCCTGTAAAGCTTGTTTAACCTCTTTATATGATAGATTGTCATATCGAATAAATGGGGCAAGGAAAGTGTCAAAGTTGGAAAATGCTTGTGCCCCAGCAGCTTCACCTTGAAGAGTATAGAAAAAATTAACAATTTGCCCTAAAGCACTCCTGAAGTGCTTTGCAGGTTTGCTCTCTATTTTTCCCGCAGCTCCTTTAAAACCTTCTGATAATAAATCGAACAAATCCCACCCAACACAGTAAACAGATAATATACCCAAATCATGGATATGAAAATCACCCTCTATATGGGCATTTCTTATCTCTGCTGGATATATTTTATTCAGCCAATACATCTTACTTACTTTAGAGGAAATATAATTGTTAAGTCCCTGTAAAGAAAAAGACATATTACTGTTCTCTTTAACCTCCCAATCTATTTTATTAAGATACTGATCTACAAGATCGTTATTGGCTTTAGATATAATTTCTCTGATTCTTGCGTGCTGTTCTCTGTAAATAATATACTTTCTTTGCTATATCTCTATCAAATTCACCTGTTGCTGCACCTGCTTTAGAAATTGCGTTTGTAATTCTCTCGGGGTCAAACTTTACAATTCTTCCATCCCTTTTTCTTATTTTTTCAAACATATAAATTCATCTCCTTAGGTTTTGGGCAGAATGTCATATGTCTAGCGTCAACTTTCATCACATCAAACCTTAAACAGCGTCCCATGATATGCACGTATAAGAGTTTTTACAAAAGTAACCACCCAGAAAATAACTAAAAGCCAATATAAAGCAAAACCAACGTAATCTATTAGTTGAATTTCAAATAATGACGAGATTGTATGACTTGCAGCTACATACGCTCCGAGAGGAAATGTAAAAGCCCACCAAGACATTGCATAGGGAAGCTTCAGTCTTTTTATGTAGTGCAGGGTCATTGCAATAGCTATTATAACCCACCAAATACCAAACCCCCAGAACAAAAATCCAAATACGAAGAAAGGTTCTTTCACTGCTATAAAAGATGAGTTTTTGATGAGGTTAACCAATGCAACAGTCCCTGCTCCGATGGGTCCAAGGTTTATCCATATGGTTGGAGCGAGAGTGTTTGGTAGAGGATGATGAAGAATAAAACGATACATTGTTATAGCTAATAGAGCGAGATAGATAAAAAAGCCAGAGCCCCATCCAAAATAGTTAAGAAATATAACATACTGCCGCGCCATTCCTAATACATGTGGAATAATTAAACTTCCTGCAATGGGAATCACAATTAGTCCGACTGGTGGAATAAACCATGCTGGATTTATGTGGTCAAGTTTAACATGCTCACCTTTGAACATTAAATATGGTGTGAGTATGCTAAAGAATATTGTAGCCAGTGATCCTATAAACCAAAAAACCTTTCCAATCTCAATGTTATTACCAATTACAATGAAATCCGCTGCTAAAACAAGCATACCTATCGCTATCGTAGCATAGAAATTTGAGAGCACAGGATGCTCTAAATCTTTTAATGCTTCTTTTCTGAAGAATATCCACCTAAGAATCCATGGGATTAATAAGACAAAGAAAAGAATAATGTTAAAGTAGAACAAGACATAAGCCAGGTTTTTCAGGAGAGGAACATATTGGGAGTAAAGTAAGCTAGTCAGAGCAAGTATTCCCGTTCCCATGATGCTTGCAAACCAGGATGGTGCAAAGTTCTTAACAATCTGGCATTTACATTCTACATCTCTTAACATAGCACTTCCTCCAATATTTTAGATGTTTTAATTATATTTATCCTGGTTTCTCTCATTTAGTATTCTTAATATTTCTCTCACTTTCTCGTTTGTCAGTTTATAATATATCCTTTTACCCTCTCTTCTTGATCCAATAATCCCCAAATATTCAAGCTTTGATAACTGAACTGAAACTGTTGATTGTATTCTTTTTGTAAACGGAACCATTTCAAAAACACATTTTTCTCCACTAAGGAGAAATTCAACTATTTTTAACCGAGTTTCATCGCATAAGGCCTTGAATATTTTTAGTGATTCTCTCATATTTGCATATTGATAACTATCAATATATATATAAAGTTTACGATTGTGGCAAGAAAAATACCTAAGACACAAGGCGGGGGCCCATGATTTTGATTTTTAGCGAGGGAGCAAACTGAATATAACGGTTTGAGTGCATCTGAAATCGTCGGAGGCGATTTAGATGAGCGCTGAAAGCCCGAACCAGATACATGCTGTTATATGAAGTTTTGGGGCTCGAACATACATGCGATTATTTATATACTACATCTTTTAACAGCATGCCTTCTTTGTCAATCCTAACATCTTGCGGACGAAAGTCAAGTTCAAAGGTCAATCTCTCTTCTTTTTGGTTGACCATTACTTTGGGAAAGGTTTTCTCACATTCGGCAGACATGAATGAAATATCTATAGGCATCGTAAAAGGCTTTCCTCCCTGTGTCTGTTTTACAAGGACAGAAACCAAGTATTTATCTTTATGTTTTTCGGCTTTTTCTAACCCAGAGAATCCCCATAAAACTTCTCCATCGCCTGTTTAATGTCATCGTAGCCCGCTTTTTTACCAGAGTATTCTTCAAAAATGTGTCGCATTCCGGCGAAGAAGTTGGAATCACCCACAACACAGCGTAACATGTTAAGCACCAACGCTCCCTTACTGAAGGCAATACCCTGATACGCCTGGGTCTTGTAAATCTCAGGCGATGCTATGGGTGTATCGGGATTGTTTTCTATGGCTGCTTTATATAGACTTGAGTGATATTTAATGTGATTTTTCAGTACTTGTTTTCCACCTACATGTTCGGCAAACAACGCATCCGTATACTGAGCCATTCCTTCTGCCAGTTCATTAGGAAAAGCGACAGCGTAAGCATTCCATTGATGTGATATTTCATCAGCCAATACCAATGGACCAAGGAATGATTTTCTCACATCCTCTTTGATTATTTCATATGAGCAATCGGATGTGAAAAACATGTCTGAGAGCAGAATCATAGTTGGCAGGCTTACACCAGCTATACCCTTTTCTGGGGTGACATGTATTATGGCAATCTTTTCAAATGGAAACTGCCCGAATATTTCATTATAGAAATCGATAATATCACAAGCCAAATCAAGCCTCCTGAGTGCATGCTCCTCATTCACTTTCCAAGTGTAAATTTCTACTGGGACGCCTGACTTTGTAGTAGCGGAGTATTTTTCGTATTCACCAACAGCGAAAGCAAAAGGCAATATTCGTGGAATAGCAATATCTGTTTTCCAATGATATATAGATTTGTCTTCGGTTGAATCCACATCAACAAGTTTTCCTACACTTATAGCGATATAACCTGATGGCACGGTTATCCATATCTCACCGGCAGCGTCATTATCTTCATCCACGGGATAATATAAAACGTGGGAACTATAACTCGACTTCTCCCTTACCTGTCCAAGAATATTATATCCAGCAATCAGCTTACCCGCCGCAGTAAATAGGTAATCAGACTTATGGGCAGAAAAGTTCAGGGTAAGCTCGGTAGTCGAATCATAGTCGGCGGGCAAATTAACGGTGAGCTTTTTTCTACCCGTCTCTTGATAATCTACCATGGAAAAGGATAAATTTTCATCACCAAGTTTAATGGAATCAATTACAAGATCGGATAGGAGGAATTCCACTTCTTTTATCTTATCTTTTATAATCCTTATGGTAAACTTATCAGATGACTTGAACTCACCGCTACGAGGATTGACATCTATCCTTATGAGGTGATGTATTATTTTTGCATTCTTGGTTAACCCGGCCTGCTTTTCTTCCTCTTCCTTCTTGATTTCAACTTCCTTTCTTTCCGGCTTTCTTTCGGTAAATAAGATATAGTTGAATATTGATTCAAACTGTTTGTATTTCGCTTCCCATTGATCCTTAGGGCCAGAAATTTGCATCATGTAAGTATTGTCTCCAACAACCAGTACATGAGTATAAACCCTGGTAGTTAAGGTATCAGCTACGACTAAATCGTAAACAAGGACTGTTGTCTCCCTGTTATCAATCTCTCCCTTGCCAAGTTCTACCCGCTTATACTTATCGCCAAAAAATGAGGAAAGTTGTGCATCTCTATCCTCAGCAGTCTTTATTCCTATCACTGCCGGCATCATGACAATCGTGAATTTGAATTTTTCCACTTCTGGATTTGACAATACAATGACGCTCGCCGGGCCCTGGCTTTTATCTTCATAATACCAGTTTCCTTCAGTAAGTCTTACCTTTATCCCTAAGCTTTCATTCTCATAGAGGTTACCCTCTATTTTAATCCCCTTTTGACCCTCTTGTGCTGATAGTGGCGAAATAAGAGCCAATATCGATAAAATCAGACAAATATGCTTCATTATTATTGCCTCCATTTTATAAGGCCCCAAAATTTCATATAACGGTCAAGTATATGAGGCGTTGGGCGTTTTGAAACACCTAACTTTCAATTTACTATGCCGCTTATTAATGTTCATATCTTTCAATTTAACCACTTACCGCCCAATGCCTTATATACAATTGTCGGCAGTAGCTTTTCAGTCGTACAATAATTATTCTCTTGAGAGCATAAATATTGAATAAGTTCCACTACTATTCAACTTATGATAATA
>NATK01000156.1 GCA_002085285.1 Candidatus Latescibacteria bacterium 4484_7 | reverse complement strand
TCCGGCAATGCCAGAATAATTCCGGCTCCTTCTTCAGATCGGCTACGACCATCTCTCCGATCTCCGTGATCGAATCGATGACGACCGTATCGTAGTCGGCTGTATGATCTCTCACATATGCGAACGCTTCCTTCAGTTCGCTCAGGTTTGTAACCCGTATGCTGTCCACTGCAACATCGTTGAGAGTCAGATCGCCGCCTTCTGCCGATATGATGATCGTCTTGCCGGTGCTTCTCGCGAGATTCGTCTTCCCGGAACCACTCGGTCCCACGACGAGCATCTTGATTCCGCTCCTGTTCGCAGCACCTTTCGTGCTCGTTACCTCTATAGCCACATTCATACCTCCTACTACAACAAAAACGTCGGCTTGCACTTCGACGTTTCTTTCACTACTTCGCGGAGCTTTTAACGTCATCACCGCACGATTGGACGAATTTCTTTTCGAACCACACTTTGTGAACGTTTCTGAACGCTTTATATCGCTGGTTCCATTTGACCGACACCTTTTTCGCTACGCTTCCATCCTCCCGTCTCCATACGATGACGGCTTTGCCCCAGACGCTTTGATCCAGTTCGATGCTGTGGACATCCCTTATCGGCATACTGTCCTCTGCAGCTCTATCTCGCTCAGTGGTTCCGTCAGCATCTGGTTGGTGGCATATACTATTGTATCCGCCTCCTGCTTGGTTCCGGTTAAATCGAGTACGAATCTGTGAAGCCGCATCAATGCCGAATTTCTGCTTCCTACGATCGCGTTCTGAAGCGTCCATCGAATCATTCCCTGGATGCGTTTGTCGTCGCTGACTTTTGTTGCGTCGACGGAACCAACCGCAGGCATGACCATCTCTTCCGTTTCCGTTTCCGGAATACAGCAGGACACGTCGAGAAGCTCTCCGTGATTCGTATATATCTGTGCATTCGGATTTGGATACCACAGCCTGTCTTGGTTCCGTGTCGATACATCGTAACTCGGAAGACCGATGACCGATGCGATATTTTCCATCATTTTCTTATGCGCTTCGTTGTCGACGCTGAAGATGTATTTCGTCGGGAAGATGATTCTGAATCTTTCGGACACTTTTCCTTTCTTCTCGACATTGTGGCTCTTCGTCGTATAGAGCAGATAGGTGTATGGCGTGAGTATTTCTCTCGCTTCGTTCACCGTCATTCCTTCGTCGATATCGAATGCGATGGCATTCTGCCCCGGTATGGCATTCTTCGAGCTTCGTTTGTCGTCCTTGAAATGTACGAATGCAAACCAGTCGGCCTCCGGATTCGACACCAGGTTTTCGATGCTTGGTGCTTCTCCGAAGAACGGAACCTCGTATGGAGTGCATACATTGCTTCTCGCTTCGTTTCCCTGTGTATTGATGCTGACTTTTATTTTCTGAAGGTTCGTCGCCGGCAGTGCTTCCACTCTGTATTGGGAGCCACGCTCCACGAGTTTCTTGCCTTTCCACTTCGCATAATGCTCGAGCCGTTCGAGTTCGTATTTCTCTTCCTGTTTGTTCCTGAATACGATGCCTTCGTTGTAGAAGTCGATGACACCAAGCCAGGTTTCGCTTCTCGACAGCATCTCGAACATCTGTTTGAAGAGTCCTTCCGGTGCGATGATTTTCTTCAGCGCATCGATGCTTCTCTCGTTTATAGCGATTGCAGCTTCTACGTGGCTGACAGAGACGTTCGAAGACATATCGGCTACCGCTATCAATGCTGCAAGCCTTTCCGTCTTCTCGACGCTTCTCACACGCATTTCATCGATATCGCTCAGCGTTTCGTTCTGCTTCGCTATCGATTCTTTTCTGTAGGATACGATTCTCTCTCCGGCTTCGTCATCGAAGTCGATCGATTTCTTTCCTTTGACATACTCCACGAGCTGGTTCCCGTATTCTTTCAGGGACAGGATGTCTCCGACGCTTTCCGAGTCCTCGATCGCCGTCTTGTCCCGCCATACGAATATCGTCCGTCTTCCGAGACCCGAATCGATGATCTCCACGAGATCGTTGTGTTTCTTTTCGTTTCTCTTGAAAGGTTTCGGTGATCCGAACAGCAGAATGTTTGTCGGCACGTCTTCAATATTCGGATACATTTCGTTGACATTTGTTTGCCCTTCCGCTTTTGCACTCTGCCACAGTTTCATCAGCAGAGGCAGGACTTCCCTGTTGAAGTCCGCTCCGAATTCCGTAGACAGCACGTTCAGCGATCCGACCGACAGCTTGTCGTAGAAATTCGCCGTACGCATCATTCCTTCGATGGAACCACGCAGGCTGACGATCCACGTTGTCGGTACGATGAAGTTGATATTTTCGACTTCGTCTCCGGTTGGAAGCGGTCCGTTCATCTTGTCGTAGTTGTCTTTCAGGATGGCAGGCACGTCGTCGAATACGCCGAACATCTCTTCGCATACGTCAAGGCTCGTGTCCTTGCCTGAGCCCTGCCCTGCGAATGTGGTTCCGAAGAATGTGATATAATTCTCGCGTCCTTTATTGTAATACCTCATTCTCCGTAGACCGGCTATCGATGCGACGGTGAACAGAAAGCTGTTTTCCACGATCGGCCTGTCTACTCTGGAGCCAACCCTCTCCTCCACTACTTTAAGTATCTCATCGACTATTTTCCTCATTATTCATTCCTTCTATTTTTCAAGTTCTACAGCTTTTTTATACAGTCGTTTTGCTACCTCCTTTATTACCTCTGCCCTTTCACTGTTCGCAATCAGCTTGACATAGGCATCGATACTGTTCTCTTCATCCGGAGCCAGTGCGATGCCCTGTGTTGCTTTCAGAATTTCTTGTGCCTCTCTGTCGAGCTTCGCTTTGATTTCACGATACAGTGTCTCTATGTTGTTTATGTTTCTCATACAGCACGTTGTGGTTCCTGTTTCATAGAGTTCTTTGAGATGGACTTCACCATCGTTTTTAAGTATCCAGGCTGCCCTGTCCACTGCTGTCGATGACGTTCCTATCTCTTTTGCGGCTATTGCCTTTGTCTTGAATTGTTTTTCAAATCCCAACGCTCCTTTCCACATCGCCATAGCCTGTATTGCCATCTGCGATTTTGTCTGGTGTCTTCGCTTCTCTTGACCCATAATCAAACTCCTGATATCATCTTCACTGGCATTCCACGGAAATTCTTTTGCCAGGACGGTTTTGGAACCAAGCAGAGCAAGTGCTTTCGTTCTATGCCGTCCGTCTATGATGAGGTCTCTGTATACCCATATCGGCTCTATCTGTCCGTGCTCTTCTATGTGTAATTTCAATGCTTCGAATTGTTCATCGCTCATAATCGGATGGAGTTTTGCCAGTCTGTGGACTCCGAGCTTGTCGATTTCGAGTTCGAGTATTTCATCGGAATCTACAACTTTCTTTTCGAGAAGCCAATCCTTGTTTCGCTTGCTCTCTTTGTAATATTTCGTTGCCATTTCCCTTCCTCTTTTTGTATACACATATTATACAAGCAAAAGGCTTAATGGTATATAAAAAGGCGTGTATTACACGCAAAATGTCATTCTTTCAATCAACTGCGAAAATGAGGTTTTGCGTCTATAATATATATGGGAAGCAAACGTGGAGAGCAAAATACGATTATTTATATACACGATTCTACTTATTCTACTTAACTTCTGCTTAATATATCTGGGTGCCAAAATGGCACTACTAAACTAAGTGCAATTTGATTGCCTTCAATCCATTCATTTTACTTCCTTTGTATTTTTTCATCTCATTCTCCTTTTAATGTTCCTTCTTCAATAGGACATCGTGCCGAGCATTCTTTCTTCGTGGAGCTGTCTCAGCTTGATGCCTTTTCTGATTTCCGTTCCATATCCGCTGTTGGTTCCGAATACCACTCTCGCCAGCAGGCTTGCATTTCTTCCTATGCTGAATGCATAGTCGTATCCGAATGCGATAGGAGCCATCGATTTCCTCTTCTGCGGAAACTTGTCGTAATAGTCCCGCAGTTCATCCGCTAATTGATCCAGTGTCATCGTCACTCCCTTCCATACAGTTCTTCGATTGCATCGAACAGGCCGAGATCGTCGTCGTAGCTCCTGCTGTAGTGCGCGGTTCCCCACCATCCTTCTACTGCAATCGCGTTCACTTCGATATGCGGCCCTCCTGTAGCGCACAGAACCGTGAAATCCAGCATCTCCGTGGTTCCGGGTCTGAAACATACCTGTTCGATGCCCAGCTGATCGTCCAGCCATTCGAATATATCGTTGTAGTCTCCTTCTCCTTCCAAATCCTTCACTGTGCCGTTGATCTGATTCAACAGCATTTTGTCGGTAGTGTCTACATCTTCCATCGTTCTATCCTTTTCTATGTCTCAATATGCCTCTTCTCGGACTGAATGGGCAGGGGTTGGTTCCGTCCAAACTGAAGTCGTTGTGTAACGGCCTTCCAGCCTGCACGGCACTCCTGTATGTATCATCGGTGAAATGCACCTTGATTCCTTCGTCCAGCTCCTTGAACGTGATACCGAACTTGTAGCATCCGTCGAATGTCTTCGTCCGAAAGCCGCACAATTCGCATCCCAGCATTTCATGTGTCTTCATATTCTCACTCCTGTTACCATTTTGAATTCCAGCCATTTCAAACTTTCGATCTCCTCCTCGTCCACTTCGTAGACCTTGAATCGTATCCTTCCGTCTGCCAGCTCTTCCGTTTCCCAGTCAAGACCAAGATTGAAGATAAATGGTTCCAGCTTTTTGAATTCTTCAGGGAACCACCCGAACAAGCTATTATAGATTTTCACAGTTCCACCTTTATCCATTTGCTACCTACCTTTCTGTAGACCACATCCTTGTACTTCTTCCGCCGTGGTTCCCTGAACGGAACCAACAGCAGAATCCCTATGATCGTATAGATGATGATTTCAGCCATCTTCACATCCCTTCCAGCATTCTTCAGGCTTGACTGGTTCTGCGTATCGCCAATGACTTGTATTTTCATCTATGAATGGAAGCGTCCATCTTGTATCGTATTCAATGATTTTCGCTGCAAATAATTTTTCGTTTTTTATATCACTCACCCAGCACAGAATCCCTTCTGGCGGAATATCCTCATACCATTCTTTCGGTTTGACGCGGAAATCTTCTGGGCCATATACTGTATGATCCAAAGCATAAAAATCTTTTTTCCACCAATCGTTCGGAACATCTATCCAGCAACCATCGAAAAGTATTTGCAGACTTTCTCCATCAGCATTCGCTTTTCTCAATTTCGCCCATTCGTCATTTACAATGTAGATAACATCTGGAGCCCAGCCCGGTATTCCTAATATAAGCCAATCTTCCGATTGTGGCCTTGCCCATATTTTCGTTCCGTCTGGATGCTCTGCCCAGTATTTGATCTCATGTTCCCAATACATAATGTTCTCCTTTTAGGATTTTGTAAAACGTTCCATGTGCTATGCCTTTGGATTTTGCAA
>NATK01000030.1 GCA_002085285.1 Candidatus Latescibacteria bacterium 4484_7 | reverse complement strand
TCAACTTTCCCCATCCCCAGGTGTCGTTGTACACAGGGCCCGTAAAATCGTCCGATGCAGCATGGGAGGTGAGCAGGTATGCAATGTCCTCCATAGATGCATCTGGAAATGCCTGCTGCACCAGAGCCGCGGCGGCGGCGACATGGGGGCCTGCTGCACTCGTCCCGCTGAACTGTCTGTATGATCCGAGGGGATAATTCGAGCCATCCGTGTGGGAACGGGTCGAATATACGTCGTAATTGCCCGGCGAGCAGATGCTCAAGAGATGCACTCCGTCTATCCTTGTGCCTCTCCCGCTGAACTGGCTTATCTCGCCCGGCGGTATGGAACCACCGCCGACTCCGCCGTAACCCTCGAACCCCCTTGTCGAGTATGAGCCGTTCGTGAAGCTGCTGTCGGCAGTAGCGGGCCAGGTCACATTTCTGTCATCTGTTGCGTAACTGGTGAACTCGGCACCTCCGGCCCACGAGGACAGGTTGTCTGCAATGTTGCTGATGATTTCGATGTCGCCAGTTGAGTTGTTCACTACGGTGAGGTCCCATTGTCCGAGGCAGTCGGGGTTGCCGTTGTGAGAAACGTAGACGTCGAGCTTGCATGTGCCCCTTGGGCTCGTAGAAAGGTCGAACCATATATAGTAGCCGTCGAGGCTGCTTACATCTCCCTCGAGGGTCACCTCTCCGCCAAGTGGGCTCTGTAGTCGAAACGTGAGATCGTCTTCGTTTGTACGCCACAAGGTAGTGCTGTATAGGTACGTGATGGCGTTCCCGCCGTACGTGGGAACGTTTATGTTAAGGGTGACGGAATCGGCCGCAGGGACCGTTGCGATGGCGTGCTTGTTGCCCCTGCCCAGGTTGCCTGACGGCGTCACCTGAAGGATAGTTGCATTCTCAGTGGTTATTAGCTGCTCATCGAGCGAGGAGCCGTCGAGGTAGCGCCAGACGAATCCTCCGAACTCGTAGAGCATGACATTCGCACCCCGGCCCCTCGCCCATGGGATGAGGTAGGAGATGGGAATGTCCGAGAAGAAATAGCCCATGAGTATCTCTGCATCTGGTGCTATCCCGGTGAATATGTGACGTCCGACGGTTCCTCCTGCTAGGATGCCGGCGACCGATGAACCGTGACCGTACGAGTCGGAATCGGAGAGGATGAGGTCTGTTCCCCTCACTCGCTCCGTCGAGTCGGCGTTCATGGTGGCGAAGATCTTCGATGTGCCGAGCGCCACGATTCTTTCGCCCGGGTCCAGTGCCCCATTGTCGTTGTTGTCCAGTGCGATGAAGAGGCACTCTCCATACGTCGGATCGGATTCAGTGAATCCGTCGGTCGGACCGAAGTTGCGCTGCCCGTCTCCGTTTGCATCGTTGTACAGCCAGTCCCAGTACGTCTGATAGCCATTATCCTTGTTGCTCGGCGAGCCCGGACCCCAAACCTGCGCCGGGTCGTAGATCCAACCGTCGAAGTAATCGAGCAGCTCGTCTGAATCGGCGCTCCCGTTTCTGTTCAGGTCGACTGCATCGGTGCCGGGGGTGAAATCTCCCGAGGCGTCGGTGTCGATCCAGTCGAACGTGTCTCCGTCCGCGTAGAAGAACGAAGGATGAAATACGTCTATTCCAGTGTCGAAGTCGGCTATTCTCATGCCCTTTCCCGTGATTGGATAGCCCATCGGGTCTGTATATGTCCAGGCGCTGTCCGCCTGTATCTCGTGGGAGCTCACGTCGAGGAGAGGCAGGACGACGGGGTTCCAGTCAGCCTCGATTCGTTCGACGTCGTCTCTATCGGCTATGGAGTAGATCGCATCCCAGAGGATTTTAGCGGGGTAGATCGTTCCGGTCCTCGCCACCCTTCCGTCGAGATCGTAGAAGGAGACTCCTTTTGTCTTCAAAGCATCTATCTCTTCACTGGAGAGCACGTGGTCGAATTTCATCGTAACCGTGACATCGCTCGAAGAAGCGGTCGTCAAAGCGTGCCCATGCAGCTTCATTCTCATTTCCGAATTGTGTCTCGCCTTCTCGAGGAATCTCAGAGAAGAATTGATCTTATTGAAGTGTCTCTGAGCGGCTGCGAGGTCGGCCGGCAGGCGTTTCGTCCGGGATGCTGCAGGATCGTTCGTCTCGATCGTCGAAGCTGCAGCCCCGCTTGCCGCTGCGCCTATCACGATGAAGAAAAGCCCGATTGCGGCAGATAAAAAAATAAGCCCCATGATTTTTTTCATTTTTTTTCCTCCTGCAAGATTGCAATAATCCTTTATATTCTAACATAATTTTTGGTGTTTAGGTAGGATATATTTCATGTAACTTCTTTGAATAGCTGTTGTAACGAAAGGAAAGAAACGTGTTGAACAGTGAAGAGAGTTGCCTTTTCTGCAAAATGATAAGAGGAGAGGGGGGTGCTCTGGTCGTCTATGAAAGCGGCGCCTCGTTCGTCTTTCTCGATCACAGGCCCCTTTTCCCCGGACATTGCCTTCTTGCACCGCGCAGGCACTACGAGACGTTGATGGATGTTCCACGGGAGGAGCTCGAGCCTATCTTTTTCGACGTTCAGCTTGTGAGCAGGGCTGTCGAAAGGGCCCTTGGCGCCGATGGGGTGTTTGTAGCGATCAACAATCGTATAAGCCAGAGTGTCCCCCATCTCCACGTGCACATCGTCCCGAGGAGTAGGGGGGATGGTTTGAAGGGGTTTTTCTGGCCGCGTCATCCCTACGGGAGTGACGGTGAGGCTGAAGAGATCAGGAAGAAGCTCAGTGATGCAATAGAGGAGATCAAGGGTGGGCCTGGAAGATAATGAAGCGTTGAATGAACATGGGCCGCTCGGCAAGAGGATATTCTCCGTCCTTTTCCTCGTTCTCTTCGTCGCAACGCTCGGGCTTGGGATAGTGGCTCCCCTCATGCCTGTCTTCGCAGAGAGCCTCGGAGCGACTGGCATCTGGCTCGGTGTCATCTTTTCGGGATTTTCCATCTCGAGAGTGATCTTCATGCCGCTCATCGGGAGACTGTCTGACAGCAGGGGGAGGAAGAAGTTCATAACCGCAGGGCTATTGCTCTATGCAGTGCTCTCCCTGCTGTATCCAATGGCGGGTTCGGTCTATTCCCTTGTGGCAGTAAGGCTGATTCACGGCTTCGCGTCCGCCATGGTGTTCCCGATAGCGATGGCCTATGTGGCTGATGTTTCGAGGAGAGGGAACGAGGGGGAAACGATGGGAACGTTCAACATTGCTATGTTTCTCGGAATGGGAGCCGGCCCACTCCTTGGCGGAGCTCTAAAGGATGCATTCGGATTTCCCGCTGCCTTTTATTCGATGAGTGCATTGACTGCCGTAGCATTCTTGATAACGCTCTTCTTTCTGCCGGACGTGGTGAGTTCGGGAGCGAGGCATCGAAGGCATGTGCCGTTCAGAAAGATGGTGGAGAGCAGAACGATGAAGGGGATACTCGTCTTCCGGATGGTCAGCGCAATGGGCAGGGGAAGCATAATGGCATTTCTTCCTATAATCGCTGCGCGTTACGATGTGACCACCACTCAAATAGGAGTCATAATCTCTTCGCTTGTCTTTGTTACGGCGCTCCTTCAAAGGCCGTTCGGCAAACTCGCCGACAGGTTCGACAGAGTCGTGCTCGTGATCGTCGGTTCCGTCATCGCAACGCTGCCCCTGTTCTTCGTACCTCAGATGAAGGGGTTCGTGAAATTGTTTATTCTAGGCGGGTTCGTAGGCCTTGGCAGTGCAGTTGCCATGCCTTCGGCAAGTGCGATCTCCGTCGTTGTGGGGCAGAGGATAGGAATGGGTGCCACGATGGGGCTCTTCACCTCTGCGATGAGCGTTGGAATGATCGTCGCACCGATACTCTCGGGCATCGTCATGGACATGTTTGGGATAGGCTCGGTGTTCTACGTGTCCGGAACACTCAGTGCCGTCGGCGTATTCTTCTTCTATCTGCTGCTCAGCGGAGAAGAGATGCCGGGGATAAGGTATTCGGAGGACGTGTAGAACCTGCCGGTAGACTTGTTTTTCACCAGAGAGATGGGATTTATTTCAAGCCGCCGTTTTGCGGGACGAATATAGCCTGCCGGCGGAGTGATCTTGGGCCATCAATCGGACGAGAGCCTTGCGGCAGCTCTCCAATGCGGTCGTTTCACCGCAAGGAATGAGAAATGTCGAAGCGTGAATTGGTGTAAGGTGGCTGTAAAGAGAAAGGCGCTTCTCTGTAGTCAGCGAGATGAGTTGGTCAGCACTCGTTCTACGAACGTCTCCATCATGTTCAGCCGGAGGTTCGTGGGGACCCTCGATTTCATTAGCATCGACTTCATCGAGGAAAGCTTGTTTTCTATAAGCGCCCTGACGTATTCTTTGTTTTTCGGATACCAGAACAGCCTGAAGAAACCCCTGTTGGCGAGCCCGTACTTTGTGTACCAGGTGTAGAGGGTCTTCCAGGCGCTCACCCACATCTTCTGAAGGTGGATCGGAGACAGATTCTTCGGTTTGAAAACGACGTGGGTTCCGTCGTAGAGGCTCCAATCCTTCGATATGATCCTTCCCTCTTGCTCGAGCGCATTGAAGAGGGGTGTGCCGGGAATCGGGTAGAGAATCGAGAACGTTGCCGTATCGATGTACAGGTTTCTTATGAAATCGACTGTCCTCTGCACCGTATCGGCGTCGTCGTTGTCCATCCCGAGAATGAACATGCCGTTGATACTTATGCCTTCTCTGTTGGCGACCTTTACAGCTTCGGCAATCTCCGAGATCGTCTGCTTTTTGTTGTATGCCTTGAGATTCTCTTCGTTGACCGACTCGATGCCCACGTGGATTTTGTAGAATCCGAGCCTCTTCATGAGCCTCAAGAGGTCGGGGTTGTTCTTGATAATTCCAGCTCTCGTCTCGGCACTTATTCCGTCGAATCTGATTCCGCGCCTGACGAGCCCTTCCATGAAATCGTTCGTCTTCTGTGCGTTGAGGCCGAACAGGTCGTCGTTGAAAAAGAGCACCCTATGGCCGTTTTCCCATCTCATGGCGAGCTCCTCTTCTAGGCTCTTCGGGTCTCTCGCACGGTAGTTCCTCTCGAAGGCCGACGGCACCTGGCAGAAGGGGCAGTTGTACGGGCATCCCCTCGAAGCGGATATGGGGAAGAGCGTGATCCTTTCGAAGTCTGCAAGCAGATTGAAATCTGGGAACGGCAGCGAATCGATGTCCACCGGATGTCCTGTTACGATCTTGTCTGTAATCTCTCCTTCGAATATCTTGACGACGATGTCTTCGGCTTCCTTCGTTACCACCTGGTCTGCGTGTTGAGCGGCTTCCTCCGGCATCGCTGTTGCGTGCATGCCGCCAATGACGATCTTTGCGCCGGGCTTTGCCTTCCTTATCTGATCCGCGTAGATGTACCCCCTGTACGAGGACGGAGTCAGGAGAGAAATGCCGAATGCATCGGCGTCGAGCACCTCTTTTCTGAGGTTGCCCTTCCAATCGACCGCTCTTGCGAGGTTCTCGTCGAATATGCGTACCTCATGCCCCGCGTTTCTAAGGATCGTCCCGAGGTAAACCACACCTACGTTTGGGATCCTTATCCCGCCGAGCTTGTACATATTTATTTCAGGTCCTGGTACTATAAGCGATATCTTCAATTTATTTCACTCCTTGCCTATCAGTTTCATATAGCGTTTCGTGTCGGTGCCGTCCATAAGAAAAAATTACCTTAATCGTGCAGAATTATAATCCCTAAACCGTGATTTGTAAAATGCAAAAATTCTTATTCTCGCGGGAACAGGAATAGACAAGGTGACCACCCCTGTTAATGGTGGGCATGATGTATCTTCCGTCCCCTAAAATTTTGGTTCTGCCATTGGAATTTTTGAGCTGCGAGAAGGTTTCACGCTGTGTTATCGGCGGTGCAGCGGATGCATTTTGTGCGGATTGCGGAGCGCTCTCTGCAATAGGCGGGAGCCTCCCCGAGCGTTCGAAGAGGCTCCCGTCCGCGGGCGCGGCTCGGATGCCCGGCGTGAGCCGGGATGTGAGCCGAAGCCCTTACTCTGTGCCGGGATCAGCTCTTGTCAGGATACTTCGGTTTTCCAGGGATTCCAGGCGGATTTGCCTTGATCTCCTGCATGATCACCTCTATAGCCTTTTCGAGCTGCGGGTCGTGTCCCTTTACGACGAGGTGGGGGTAATTGATGACCTCTATGTCGGGCTGTACGCCGAAATTCTCTACGCTCCACTTGCCATTGAGATCGTAAAGCCCGAAGTCCGGCATCGTTATACCGCCTCCGTCCATTAGCCTTATGCCGCGGCTTATGCCGATCAGCCCACCCCACGTCCTCGTACCGATCAATTTGCCGAGGTGCTTTTCTCTGAAGAAGTAGGGGAAGGCGTCTCCGCCCGAGCCGGCAAATGCATTCGTTATGCAGACCAGATAGCCTTTGGGTGCCGCCCATGGTGTGCGGTAGCTGTTGCCCTCTCTCCTCGCCCAGAGGGCGAGGAACTTCCTCGACAGCCTCTCTATGAACATATCGGGTATGAACCCACCCGAGTTGTATCGGACATCGACGATGATACCATCCTTGTTCACCTGTGGGTAGAACGAGCTGGCGAATTCGTTGAGTCCTATGAGGCTCGTATTGGGAACGTGGATGTAACCGACCCTGCCTCCGGTCGCCTTGGCGACCTTCTCGCGGTTCGCTTCGACCCAGTCGTTGTAACGCAGCCAGATGTCGTTGGCTATCGGCACGACGGTGAACTCCCTGGCCTTTTTGCCCGCCGCATCGCTGCTCACCTTGATCACCGTCTGGCGGCCGACTGCGTTTTCGAGGAGCGAAAACGGATTTGTGGGATACCTGAGCTCTGTTCCGTTTATTGCGAGTAGATAGTCACCTTCGTGAACATCTATCCCTGGAAGTGTGAGGGGGGAAATGTAGCGCTTGTCCCAATTTCTTCCCTTGTAGATCTTGGTGATCTCGTAAAGGCCGGTCTTTTTGTCCACGGCGAAGTCGCATCCGAGGAGCCCGACGTTTACGTGCTTCGTTTTCGGCATGTCCCCGCCGTAAACGTATGTATGCGATGAGCAGAGCTCCGCTATGAGTTCGCCTATGACGTAGTTGAGATCAAATCTGTGGGCCACGTATGGGACGAGGACACCGTAGCGCTTCTTCATTTGCTGCCAATCGACTCCGTGCATGTTGGGGTCGTAGAAGAAATCTCTCTCGAGTCGCCATGCGTCGTTGAACATCTCCTCCCATTCGGCCTGCGGATCGACCTTCATCTCAAGGCTCTGTGTGGCGATTTTGCCGTCGCCCACGTTCTTGCCCGGGCTTGCATCGATGATGCCGAACGTCGAACGTGCCCTGTAGAGAATCTTTTTGCCGTCGGCGGAAAGAGCATAGCCGTTTATTCCGTCAATAACCTTACTTTCCTTGCGTTTCTCCATGTTGAACATTTCGAGCTTGGCACTTATCTGCTCGCCGCCTTGGGCCATTGCTGGAAGGGTTGGAACACTGACGTAGAATATCTTGCCTTTAGCCGCCGAGAGTCCGTAGTAGTTTCCGGGGCCGATGGGCAGCGCAACAACCCTCTGTTCCAAGCCCTCGATGTCGATCTTCAGGGGCTTTTCCTCTGTGTCTTTGTCCTTCTTGCTCTTCTTTGCTTTCGAGCCCTTCTTGCTTTCCTTCTTTTCTTCGGCCTTCTCGGCCTTTCCTTCGTCTTTCTTCTCGCTTGCGGCAACGCTTTCTTCGTCGCTCTCGGGAGCGAACGGCGAAGGGGTGTCGGCCTGAAGGGTCGCCACGCACACTTCGGATGAAAGCACGTAGGAGAAGTTGTGCTCGAAGTTGCCGAACAGCGGGTTCCAGCTTCTGTTGGAGAAGAAGTAGAGGTATTTGCCGTCGGGGTCAAAGACAGGGTCGTAGTCGTCGTAGAAGTCGCTCGTCACCTGGTACGATTTGTCTTTGTCCAACGAATAGAGGTATATCGAACCGAAATGGTTGTCGCCGCTCTTCTGGTAGGTGACCCACTTGCTGTCGGGTGACCACGAGTATTCGTAGATGTCTGACCAGTTGTCCTTGTCGATCTTGCGTGGCAACTGCGGCTTCTTTGTGTCTATATTTACGTAGTAGAGTGTGTATGTCTTGTCTGAGAAGAGTATCTTCTTGCTGTCGGGCGACCACAGGAGGCTCCACTGCCATCCGTGGCTTCCCTTGGTTACCTGAATTTCATCGCCCGTTCCGTCGGGTTTGCGCAGATAGATCTCGTAGTTGCCCGAGCGGTCCGATAGGTAGGCGATCCACTTCCCGTCTGGAGACCACGCAGGGTCTCTTTCCCTTATGCCCGGTGTCTGAGTGATGTTTCTCCAGTCGCCCTTCTTCTCAGGCACTGTGAAGATGTCACCTCTCGCCTCGACAACTGCTCTCTTGCCCGTTTTCGAGATCTCGTAGCCGTTTATCATATTGCCGACCTTCTTGAATGTCGATCTTGCGAAGATCTTCTCGGCCGGCACCGTGATATCGAGTTTCTTCGTCTTCTCTGTCTTGAGGTCTAGAACGTACAGGTATCCACCGTTCTCGTAGACGATCTTGTCCTGCCCGAGGCTCGGCCATTTGACGTCGTACTCGGTGTGGCTGGTTATCTTTCTTGTATTTCGTGTGGCGAGATCGAGGCAGTAGATGTTCATCGTGCGATCTCTGTCCGACACGAAATATATGCTGTTCTTGTACCACATCGGGAAGGCGTCCGTACCCTTGAAGGTAGTGAGACTTTCGGAGGTGTTCTTCTCGAAGTCGTACAGCCAGATGTCCTGAGCCATTCCGCCTCTGTAGCGTTTCCAAGTGCGGAATTCCCTCGACATCCTGTTGTAGGCGATCTTCTTGCCGTCCGGCGAATAGCTTGTGAGTTCGCCCTCGAAGAGAGGAAGTTTCTCCGGGTATCCGCCGTTTCTGTCTATCGTGTAGAGCTTTCTGATTCGAGGTCCCGGATTGGTCTCGCTGTCCCTCGTAGAGCGGAAGAGTATCTTATCACCCGATGGGGTCCAGTCGAGGACCATGTCTCCGTATGGGTGGTATGTCAGCCTCTTCGGCACCCCTCCCTTGACGGGGATCGTGTAAACGTCCATATTGCCGTCGTAAGAAGCGCTGAATGCTATGGTCTTTCCGTCGGGCGAGAATTTTGCAAAAAGTTCTATTCCCGCATCGGACGTCAGACGCTCCGCGGTGCCTCCGTTGGAGGAGACGACCCAGAGGTCACCTGCATATGTGAAAACGATTTTGTCCCCGTAGATATCGGGGAAGCGCATCAGTCTGCTCTCTTCGCTCCTCGCAAGCAGCGGAACCGATGCGAAGAAAACAAGGAGAGCGAGGACAAGAACAATACGCCTGCCCATAGGTTTGCTCCTTTCTTGAAATGAGAAACCGTCTCTGCTCGAAAGAAATCCCGGATGAGCCTGCTGCAGTTGACGAACGGTGACAGGTTCTTCGAGGAGAGAGTGAATATGTATTATAATACTTGTTTCAGAAGAAAATGTTGCAAAAAAAAGGTTCTATCGCGCGACTAATCACCTTTCTTCGCTGCGAGGTAGACCGCAACGAGGAGCGCCGCAAATGCGGCCAAGCCTATCAAGTTGCCTGCAGCCCCCGTATTCGCTATATCTGGGATGATCGTTGTGCCGCTCTGAGCCTCTATCCATTTGATAAGTGAGCTTACTACACCCATCAAGGCGCCGCCGGCGATGAGCCCTGAGGCGATAAGCGTGCCCCGGTCCTGATGCGTTTCTTCGCCCGAGCCCACGGCCGATGTTCCCTTCGAGCGCTTGACGAACCATGCGACGATGGCTCCTGCGAGGATCGGCGAGTTGAGTTCTATGGGGATATACATCCCAAGTGCGAATGCGAGCCCCGAGATACCGAGGATCTCGACGATCACGGCAATCACTCCGCCTAATGCGTATAGGAACCACGGTGTGTGCGCCGTGACCATGAGACTCTTTATCACCGCAGCCATGGCATTGGGTTGGGGGGCGGGGAGCGGGTTGGGATGATCGGGACCCGGTGCGAAGCCGTAGACATTGTTCAGGAGCACTATGACGAGGCTCACCGTTATCGCAGCCAGTGCAGCACCGAGGAAGTTGCTTATCTGAATTTTTCGCGGAGTCGCCCCGATCCAGTAGCCTATCTTGAACTCGGTGACGAGTGTCGCAGTCGTCGAGAGAGCCGTGCAGACGACTCCTCCTATGAGAAGGGCAGCGAGCATCCCGTGGGGGCCTGAGAGGCCTGCCTTGACCATTATAAGAGACGATACGACGAGCGTCATCAGCGTCATGCCGGAGATCGGCGTCACTCCTATCATCGCTACAGCCGTCGCAGATACACTGGCAAATAGAAACGATATG
>NATK01000155.1 GCA_002085285.1 Candidatus Latescibacteria bacterium 4484_7 | reverse complement strand
ATCGTCTCGAGACCGGGCGGCTACAACACATTCTTTCTCCCCGAGTACAAGCTACCTATGAGGGGGCCTTTCGGGGGCCGCTGTGCTGTTGTGTCTCAAAGCGGTGCATACATCGTTACCCTCATGAGCAATCTCGATAGAATCTTCAATCCCAGATACATGATAACTTACGGTAACCAGATCGATATCTCCGTCACGGATTACCTCATCGCACTTGAAGACGATAACAAGATAGATCTCTTCTGTCTTTACCTCGAGGGATTCAAGCCCTTCGACGGCATGAGATTTCTGAATGTTACGAGAAGAATCATCGAGAGCGGACGAAAAATAATTCTCTACAAGGCAGGCAGGACAGAAGCCGGTGCAAAAGCAGTGGCCTCACACACTGCGTCCATGTCGGGAAACTACGAGGTTCTCAAGAAACTTCTCAAACAGAGAGGCGTGATCATCGCCGAATCACTCGACGAGATGGAGGATTTGCTGAGGGTGTTCTCGCTGCTTTCACACGTGAAGCCCGGTGGCAAGAGGATAGGCATTTTCAGCAACGCCGGATTCGAATGCTCCGTCGCGGCGGACAACCTCGGTGTTCTCGAGCTCGCACAGTTCTCCAAGCAAACGAAATCGAAGTTGAGCAAGCTCCTCCCGTCAGGAATCATCGATATACACAATCCGGTCGATGCCACCCCTCAGACAAACGCTCCAAACTACGGTAAGAGCCTCGAGGCAATTCTCGAAGATGACGGTGTCGATTGCCTGCTCGCTGCCAATGTGGCTCCGACGCCATTTATGGAAAACCTGCCCGCTTCGCCAGAGCACGATGAAGACATCGAGCACGAAGATTCTTATCCAAACGTGACGATCCGGGTATTCAAGAATGCAAAAAAGCCCATGGTGGTTTCTCTGAACTCCGGTCCGATGTACGACCCGTCAGTGAGGATGATGGAAAGTGCGGGGGTACCCGTTTTCAGAAAGGTCGACAGGGCGATAAGGGCGCTCGAAACATTCATAGAAAGATCGGTCGAATAGATGAAACTATGCCGGCAGCTCAACATCTGAAAGATTCATAAGACATATATCAAATCGCGTGTCAGCAGCCATTCATAGAAGCATCCACATCGAGGTAAGCGATTTCAATCGATGTGAACATTTCTGAACAGCGCTTACGCTTCCATTGTACCTTTTCGTACAATACTCCCGATTTATCTCAAGATGAAATCCGAGGAGGTCACTTGCAAGTCGTTGCAAAATCGGTGGTTGTCACACTGCGTCAAGATTGTGGCCATTTAGGCATTGCTTCTGCTCTATCACGAGGCACCGGCCTTCGGCGAACCGGAAGCCTACCAGCCTTTACTGGATCAGGAGTCCAACGTCGAAGACCCTTATCAGTACGATTTCGAGGTACAGAACTTTGAGAAGGCAACAGGTGCAAGGATCTACCGCTTCCGCGCCGTGTGGGGCCATCTGTCCAGACTGAACCAGGACAGCACCACAACCGACTTTTGTCCCCTTGATTGGACGGGCAAGATTCAGGCGCAGGGCGGCATAGTCATCATCGAAAAAGTCATTGCCTTTGACAAGAACGATATGATCAAGAGGGTCAACAGATCGACCGTCGAATGGATATCCAACACAGGCCCTCATATCGATGGCGTTCAGCTCAAGATCATATTCCCTCCCTCAACGCTCGATTCGACCAACGTCTCCTCCGAGACGATGCTCAGGCAGGTTGTCTTTGAAACCAAGCCTTTCACCAGAACATTCACAATCGACGAGCTCGATTCGCTCAACATACTCGAGCCGGTTGACCGCTGCGGCAACGGGATCGCCATAGCATCATACAGAATACATCCATACAAACCTCATGGCCATCTCATGGGGCAATGGCAGAGGGTGCCCACCGACACGATCTACAATGCCGACAGCACAGCGGTGAGAGGTGTTTTGCTCGGAGTATATCGGGGCATCTGGTACAGCACACGCGGTCTTGCCAGCGGTTATCTGAGAGGAATCTTCGGAATCAACAGTTCAGGCGAGAAGGTTTTCTTCGGCAAGTATATCGACTTAAACGGCCGCTTCATGGGAATACTCAAGGGTCACTACGGTGACAGCGACGAAGAAACGACTGCAGAGTTTCCCTGCGGCTGGTTCAGGGGAATCTGGGTAGGCAAGTATTACAGGCTCGAGGGCAAGCTGCACGGGCACTGGATCGCCGATGCAGAAGGGCATGGATACTTCATGGGAAACTGGAAAAGTGACGGAAAGAAATAACCGGTCGTTTCAATCTACCACCCCATAACCTGCCCGATCAGAGGGGGCCGCAAGAGTGGTCCCCTCATTTTCCATCCCGGCGTCGGCAGTTCCATCGCTTTTATCGAAGCGGCCTAAAACCGGTTCCGAGACCCTTCAGCTCTTCCGCTTCGAACACGGAACGAGCTGCGGTGAGAATATTATCATATATATGAGGATTTGCCGCTATGATATGACCCGATTCGAGAAAATCGGACGCACCGACCATGTCGCTCACCACGCCCCCCGCCTCTTCGACAAGAAGAGCTCCTGCAGCCATGTCCCACGGCTTGAGATACAGCTCAAAAAAACCATCGAGCCTCCCTGCCGCAACATATGCTAGATCTATAACTGCGGCTCCGGCCCTTCTGATACCTCTACACTGATTGAACAGAAGCTTGAACAGCTCGATGTATCCATAGAGATATTCTCTGACCCGGAAGGGAAACCCTGTCCCGAGGAGGCTGGTCTTAAGGGTTTCTCCGCGTGAAACCGACATCCTCTCACCGTTTAAGAAAGCACCCTGACCCCTCAACGCCTCGAAGAGTTCACCCCGTAGCGGATCGTACACCGTCCCCAAAACGACCTGCCCCTCGCTGTACAACGCTACGCTCATACCTATCATGGGATATCGATGCATGAAATTCGTTGTTCCATCGAGAGGATCGATGATCCAGAACGTATCTTTTGACGGCCTTTCTTTGCCCTCTTCTGCGAGAACTTCGATATCGGGAAACGATTCTCTCAAAACATCGATTATCATCCTTTCGCTCTGAATGTCGACCCTCGTCACAAAATCATTCTCACCCTTCTCCACGGCCCCTTCGCCACCCGGCGGCTGCATGAAAGCGTCTTTGACGATTGATCCCGCCGAAAGCACCGCCTCCCTTACTACCTCCTGTTTCTCCCTCATTCGATCCCTCCCAATTTAAAAGTCCAAACGAATACCCCACTGCATCCGCTCATACCAGCAATCTTTCCGGCAATATTACACCAAGTTCTTCCTTCATCACATCGAGAAACGCCCTGAGGTGCAGCGAGAGGTATCGTTCCTTTTCAACGACGAGCCCGAGCTTTCGCTCCATCGAAACCCCTTCTATCTTTATTGCTGAAAGTTCACCCCTCTCGATTTCAGCCGAAACGATTCTCTCAGGAAGAATCGCTATTCCGAGACCCGATGACACGAGCTTTTTGATGACCTCCGGGCTGTCTATCGACATTGACGTCCTCGCCTCCACCCCTACAGAGCGCAGAGCGCCTTCTATGATCCTACGCGTAATGGAACCCCGATGAAACGATATGAATGGATAATCGGCAAGAAGCTCTGGTTTGACCCTCTTTCTCGAACTCAACAAATGACCCGGCGGGGCTATCAATACGAGCCTTTCCGTGAACACGGGGAACACGTCGAGTGTATCTTCCTCTTCGATTGGAAGAGTCGCTACGATTGCATCGAGCCTCCTATCGACGAGCGCTTCGAGAAGGGCTTCGGTGGATGAGATCTCGAGGTGAATATCGATTCCGGGGTATCTCTCTGAAAATCTCGTGAAAACACCGGGTAAAACATACATGCTTGCAGCATCGATGGTCCCAAGCTTAACCACGCCCCTGTCCAGTCCGCGAAGATCCAGGATCGCCCCGTTCAATTCCTCGATCAACCTGACGATCTTCGAGGCGTACTCGACTGCAACTATCCCTTCCTGTGTAAAATGAACATCCCGCCCCTCAACGACGAAGAGCTTCACCTGGAATTCGTCCTGCAACTTTTTGAGAGCGATGCTGACGGCGGGCTGAGTCACAAAGTTCTTTTCCGCAGCCCTTGTGAAATTTCTCTCTGTATAGAGAGAAATGAGATATTTGAGAGACCTTATATCCATAAATATTATTTATCCTTTTTATAAAAATAATAAAGTTGTATTATTGTGTCAAGAGCTTAGAATTAGGCATCGATCTTTTTAGTGTAACGGCGCTCTGATTGCATCCTTTCCCAAACAGTGATCATCGAAAGCGTCAAAAATCAGAGGAGGAAAAAATGCAAATAAAGAACAAGCCAACTGAGCCAGAAGGAAAACTCGGCATCCTCATGCCGGGAATGGGAGCGGTAGCAACGACATTCATAGCCGGCGTAGAGGCTGTGAGAAGAGGAATCGCTCAGCCTTTCGGCTCGCTGACCCAGATGGGTACGATAAGACTCGGCAAAAGAACAGAGAACAGAGTCCCCATGATAAAGGATTTCGTTCCTTTGGCAAAGCTCGACGATCTCGTATTCGGTGGATGGGACATCTTCGAGGACAACGCCTACGAATCGGCTCTTAACGCAGGTGTACTGAAGAAATGAAGGGAGTCTTCGATAAGAAGTACGTAAAAAAGCTCGACGGAAACTGGATCAAAGAGGGCAAGAGCTGGTACGACCTCGCAGAGCAGCTGAAAGAGGACATCCTGAGATTCAAGGAGGAGAGCAACTGCTCGCGCCTCGTCGTCGTGTGGACGGCGAGCACCGAGATCTTTATGGAAACGACCGACGTCCACAAGGACCTCGCATCGTTTGAGAAGGGCCTCAAGGAAAACAGTCCCGACATCGCTCCGAGCATGGTTTACGCATATGCGGCCCTTTCCCTCGGGATACCGTTCGCCAACGGTGCTCCCAACCTGACAACCGACATACCCGCACTTTTGGAATTGAGCCACAAGAACAACGTGCCAATTGCAGGAAAGGATTTCAAAACGGGTCAGACGTTGATGAAAACGATCATCGCTCCTGGACTAAAGGCAAGGCTCATAGGGCTTTCCGGATGGTTCTCGACAAACATCCTCGGCAACAGGGACGGCGAAGTGCTCGATGATCCGGATTCCTTCAAGACGAAAGAGGTGAGCAAGCTCTCGGTCCTCGAACATATCCTTCAACCGGACCGCTATCCCGAGCTCTACGGGAAACTATACCACAAGGTGCGAATCAATTACTATCCACCAAGGGGCGACAACAAGGAAGGCTGGGACAACCTCGACATCTTCGGGTGGCTCGGTTACCCCATGCAAATAAAGATAGACTTCCTCTGCCGCGACAGCATTCTTGCGGCACCGATCGTTCTCGACCTCGCTCTATTCATGGATCTCGCCTCGAGGATCGGTTTCAGAGGCATTCAGGAATGGCTGTCGTTCTACTTCAAGAGCCCGATGCATGCACCGGAGCTCTACCCTGAACACGATCTCTTCATCCAGCTGATGAAGCTCAAGAACACTCTGCGATTCATACAGGGTGAAGAACTCATAACTCATCTAGGGCAGGAATACTACGATTGAGCGGCCTGTCGGTATGAAGATCGTCCGTAAAGCGGCAAGAGCCATCTTACCTATATGAGTCTGAATGAATAACCGCTTCTCACTAAAACCTCGTCGGGTCGCTCGCTGCAAGTTACGAAAAGCGACCAACCGAGGGGTAAATATGCAGTTTCGTCTTGGTAGACAGCGACTTGCCGACCGTCAAACATACCGCTTCGCCTCGGTAGATTAAGGCAATTGACGGAAACTATGCTGTTGCTTCGGACGAGATTATCGAAGAGATATTTTTGATCAGGCCGAAACAAATCAGTTTGTCACCCGGTTCTATCACCTCGGTGGCATTTGGCGTTGGAATCAGGCTGAACCCTCTCTTTATGGCAAGGACGAGTATCCTGTTTGTCGTGAGATCCGTATCGAGAAGCTTCTTGCCTGCAAGGGAATGGTCGGCCAATACGGTCACCTCGACTATCCCGTAGCCGCTTGCGAGCCGCAGCACCTCGGAAAAAGCTCCCATCGAGAAGTGCTCTATCCTGGAGAGCCTCTTCTCGATGAACGAATCTATCAGGTTCTCCAGTCCCTTCGCCACCGAGAAGATAAGGATACCGAGGCCGGAGAGGCCCAGTATCCCTAGCTTCGCCAGCGACTCGGTAAGCGTACTCCCCTTGAAAGAGATGATGAGCATCGCGATGGCCGAAACGATACCCGCATTTCCGAATATCATCAGCATCTTGATGACCTTCCGCCTCTGCGGGTGATTCACGATGTTCTCGGACTCACTCGTCGTGAACCCCGTTCCCGTAAATGCAGACAGCGATTGAAACCTCGCCGTCTCCCTGTCGATTCCCGTCATCCTCAACGCCACCGAACCTATCTTGACGATGAGGGTCGACAGTAGGATCACGATAATCAGCGCAATTAAGGACATATCCCTCCTACCAATGAATGTGCCTGTTTGGAGGCTGATCGACTATTGAACTCAACCTCTCAACAACACATAGAAATGATTCTCGTTCCTGTAGATGAGGAAAAGAACCCTGTTCCCCTTGATCTTCTTTATCGCCGATTTGAACTGGTC
>NATK01000154.1 GCA_002085285.1 Candidatus Latescibacteria bacterium 4484_7 | reverse complement strand
TCCTGATATCCTCCATCCCGGCTCCTTTCAAAAAACAAATCTCTTGCGAAAAATGGCGATCTCTATTTCAGCCTGAGCTTCGCTCGAACGACCGTGTTTTACGCCTCGGCATTGCGAGCATTGAAACCTATTCGCTCTTTTCCTTGGCCTCTTCATTCGAAGCGGCTTTGACGGAATCTGCCCTATCAACCTCGAGAATCGGCGCCGTTAACTGCGCAAACACCTTGGCCGATTCTTTCTCCGGATGGGCCATGATGACCGGCTTACCCTCGTCACCGGAATCCACGATCGTCGGATCGACAGGCACTCTCCCGAGGAAAGGAATGCCCATATCGGCTGCCATTTTTTCCCCGCCTCCCGATTTGAATATATCGGTCCTCTTACCACAGTGGGGACAAACGAAACCGCTCATATTCTCCACGACACCGAGAACGGGCAGCGAAAGCTGACGGCAAAACGTAACGCATTTCCTGACATCCAGCAGCGCAACATCCTGAGGAGTCGTCACGATGATCGCACCGTTCGTCTCTGGTATGAGCTGAGCGATCGTAAGTGGTTCGTCACCCGTGCCCGGAGGCGAATCAACCACGAGATAATCGAGCTCGCCCCACTCGACGTCGCCCAGGAACTGCTTTATCACATTGTACTTCATGGGGCCTCTCCATATCACCGCATCGTCGCTGCTCTTCAAGAGAAACCCTATCGACATTACCTTGAGATTGTCTATCTCGAACGGATAGATCGAATGATCGGTGCCGGTGACCTGCATCCCCTCGACACCGAGCATCTTCGGGATGCTCGGCCCGTGGACGTCTATGTCGAGAAGCCCGACCTTCTTGCCGGCTAAGGCCAGCGCTACCGCGATGTTCGTGGCAACCGTGCTTTTGCCGACGCCGCCCTTGCCCGAGAGAACCAGAATTTTGTTCTTTATGCTCTTCATCCTCTCGAGGACATTCTTGTTATCATCTTTGCCTGCCATTACTCCTCCTCTTCCATCTGGTACTTAACAAAATCCCAGATACCTTTTATATCCTGCGATGCTGTTCCGTCTGAATATTCAACCACTGTCTTCTTCTCGATCTGAGCCTCCACGACGGCGGGATCGTAATGAATCCTACCTGCGAGCACAGCACCATTCTCACGGGCCTTCTCCTCGATCCTCTCCGTAATCTCTTCGTTTATATCGAATCGGTTCACTGTAACCATTGTCTTCACGTTGAAGAAGCGCGTCAGTTCGAGGACCCTTTCCAGATCATGCACTCCCGACTTCGTAGGTTCGGTCACAACGAGTACGAGATCTGCACCGGTCACGGACGAGATGACCGGGCATCCTATCCCAGGCGACCCGTCGACGATAACCATCCCTATGTCCTCGACATCGGCGACCTTTCTCGCCTCATTCTTTACTATTGTAACGAGCTTTCCCGAGTTTTCGGCGCCTGCGTGGAGTTTTGCGTGAACCATAGGGCCGAATCGCGTCTCGGAAATATACCACTCGCCATTCTCCTGCTCTTCGAATGCTATTGCATTTGCAGGACAGAAATATGCACAAACTCCGCATCCATCACAAGCAAATTTATCTACAAAATATATAAGTTTTTCCTCTTTCCGGGCAATGCCTTCTCCGCCGCCTGCGCTGCCGCCAGTGCCCACCCCGCTGTCGATAGCTCCCTTCCCGTCAACCGCAACCTTCATCGGCGAGATTGCATCGAAGCGACAGAGCTTTTCGCAATCACCGCATCCGGTGCACAGGTCCGGGTCGATTGTAGCAAGGCCGCCTCCGATAAAGGTCTCCTTGTGCTTTATCTTCGGCGAGAGAAGTATATGCAGATCTGCTGCATCAACATCACAGTCCGCCATGACTACGTGGCCTGACAGGGCAACAAAAGAAGCAGCGATGCTCGTCTTTCCCGTTCCGCCTTTTCCGCTTATAACAACGAACTCTTTCAATCTCCTACCCCTCTTTTGCCTCCGCTTGGCTGCCTCGAAAGCATGGCAATGACATCATCGAGAAGCGATTCTATCATCTCTCTGTAATCCGGCAACTCTCTCGACAGTATCTCACCCCTTGAATATACTTCGGCTATCCTTCTTTCGAACGGGAACCTACCGAGGATCGGAAGCCCTCTTTCGCTGCAGAACTTCTCGACCTCTTCGTTCCCCATGCCGTAGCGATTGATTACAATTCCCATCGGTATATCGAGCTGCTCGAGCGTCTCTACGGCGAGCTTGAGATCGTTGAAGCCGAACGGAGTGGGCTCCGTAACCAGAATGAGAAAATCGGCTCCTCTCACCGATTCGATCACCGGGCACGACGTCCCGGGGGGTGCATCCACGATGGAAACTCCTTCGTCGAGGACATACTCCTTTGCCTTTCTTATGATGGGTACGGCGAGAGATTCTTTTATGTTCATTTTGCCCTGAACAAAATCGAAAAACACCTTTTCGGTTCCGGCCTGCAAATCGACCACTGGCATGGTCTCTGTTTGCTCTTGCACTGGATTGGAATCATCTATCGCATCGCCACTCGCTGATTGAGCGCTCGAAGCTCCATCGGAGCCTGCAAGGTGAATAATGCCCTTTTCTATGACACCCATCTCCCTCGGCACTTCACTAATCGCATTCGTGGGACATACGAGGGCGCATCCTCCGCAGCCGTGACACAACTCGGGGAAAACGATCACCTTGTCCAGTATCATCGTGATCGCACTGTACTGACATATCCTCTTGCACTCACCGCAAGAGGTACAGAGTGCCTCATCGACTTCGGGAATCGGAATAGCTACGGGAACCGAATCCGTTATATGCGGCTGTAGAAATATGTGACCGTTGGGTTCCTCTACATCGCAGTCGATGTACCTCGTTCTTTCACCCCGCATCGCCGAAACATACGCAATGTTCACGGCGAACGTAGTCTTCCCCGTGCCCCCTTTCCCACTCGCTATCGCCAGCTTCAATTCTTATGGTTTCCTTTCGCTGGTTCTCTGTATTGAATCTCTATATCAACATTTATATGATAATAATATTACACCCCTGCTCACAAAGCAAAGGATTTGAGCCTATTCGTAGAAATCGGGTATGACACATTTTATGATCTTTCGGCGGCTTACCCCATAAAACTCATTTGATTCGGTCAGTCCTTTTTGACCATAGGCACGCCGCAATTTGGACATACGTTCTCACTGCACGGCACGCCCCATCTGCGAGGAGCAGTGGCGCCGCACTGGGGACATACACAGGTACCGATGACAGCCACGTTTCTACCGGCACCAGTGCCATTTCCAGTCCCAGCACCCCTTCCTGTGCCTGCGCCTCTGCCGGCGCCCGAACCGTCTCCTGCGCCCCTGCCGAGTCCTCTTCCTGCGCCGGCTCCTCTACCCATTCCTCTGCCACCGCCTCTACCAAGACCCCTGCCTGTCATAGGGCCTCTGCCGAGAGGCCCTGTTCCATCACCACGCGCCCCTGCCTGTCATAGGGCCTCTGCCGAGAGGCCCTGTTCCATCACCACGCGGCATTCAAACCCTCCTTCCAGCGGAAACCATCGAGAGCCGTCCAAGCGGCCGGCTCTCGATGCCCCATCCTACTTTTCCTCCTCTGAAGATTCAAGCTCGGTTATTCTCTTGCGAATATCCTCGAGATCTTTCTCGAGAACCTTTGCCTGATTCTTCAGAACATCCATCTCTTGATCACGCGTCATGGCCCCGGTATAAGGGTAAGCGTAGGCTCCGCCGTAGGCAGCGTAAGGATACCTCGCCCATCCGGGCAGGCCCGTGGCCCAGTAGCCATTGCGCCAGCCTCTACCGAAACCGCCTCCTCTTCCGAAACCGAACCCGCCGCCTCTGCCGTAGCCGTAGTACCCTCTTCCCCCGTAAGGGTTCATGTACCCGGGTACGCTGTTGCCGGCGCAGTAGCCTGCACCTCTACCCGTCATTGGACCGAGCCCTGCCGGTCCCGTTCTGTCTCCCCATGGCATTTCACAACACCTCCTTCTTTCTAATCACCTTTGTTCGCTAACAGCAACCTCAAAACACTCTATCAGGTTCATCTTCGTCATCAGATCCTGTGGCCCTCTATTTCAGTTCCCGCTCAGAGGATCGGCCTCATCTACCAGTGCCCCTCGACGTTCGCACCGTCGGCGCTGCCGAGCTCGCCTCTCTCGTACTTTGCTATCGCCTCTCTCACCGTGTCGCCGTCTGCGCCGGTAAACACCTTTATCCCAACTGCATCGAGGCTTCTGAATGCATTGGGGCCAACGTTCCCCGTTATTAGGACGCTTGCACCTGTATTGGCAACCGCTTCTGCGGCTTGAATACCGGCACCGTGCGAGGCGTTCATATTCACCGAGTTGTCTATCGTCTCCGTCTCCTTCGTCTCAGTGTCGTACAAGACGTAATACTTAGCGCGACCGAAACGTGTATCGACCTTGCTGTCCAGGCCCTCTCCGAGTGATGTCACCGCTACCTTCATCAAATTACCCCCTGTTCAATAATTCTGCCATCTACCCATTCCTCCTCTACCCCTCCCCTTAAATCTTCTTCTTTCCCTGCACCCCGGCATCAAAAACCTCTGTTCCGGCAAAGCTCCCTTCTTGAATGAATCTATAACCTCCTCCACGTCTCCACTCATCCATGGAATTATCCTCATCCCGTTTGCACATGCGAGCGAAGCTGCATGATTCGATATCGCTCCGCAAATCAGGTATTCGACTCCAAGCTCACTGAGCCTCTTCGATCTGGCAAGGTAGCTGACATCCGGAATGAGTATCGTCTCCCTCGAACCCTCGACGCCATTTTCGATATCGAAGATTATAAAGCGCGACGCCGTATCAAAAACCGGCGAGACCCTTCCATTCCATACAGGCACCGCTACCTTCATTGTGCTCCTTCTCGTTTTACAAATTTTTCTATCGAATGTTGCATCATTTCTAACATTAATCTAAAGCACTAATCGTGCCATGGCAAGGGCGAAACGAAGCGGCAAGAATAATCCATTGTAATATAAATAGATATGGACTATAATCCTTAGCCTGAAAATAACAGAAGTGCTCAATATGGTTGCAAATTTGAAACTATTTAGATGCCAGCTATGTTTGCGATATTGCAACCTAAACCGCGCAGGACAGCAGTCCCTCCAAGCCCCCGGCCTGCCGCCCGTCACACACTGGTTTAATCTGTTTTAATCTGTAGCCCGGTCGCACTGCAAAAAGTGCCGTTTCTTTTGAGGCCCTTCCGCCTTTCTCTCCGCGTAAAAGGACTATTTCCCTTTCAAGGTCTTTCGACCGTCTATAGGCGGCAGCTTTATCCCCAGCCTCTTTATCTTCCTCCAGAGTGTCGTCTTGTGAATACCAAGCTCCCTGGCCGCCGCGGCCCGCTTGTACCGGTTCCTTCGAAGCACGTCTTCGATGAACCTTGCCTCTACCTCTTCCAAGTTAGCAGCCTCTTTGAGCCTCTCTGCTCTCTCCGCCGGTCTGAGGTATTCTGGCAGGTGCTTCACCGATATTGTCCCGCCGCGGCATAGAATGAAGGCATGCTCTATGATATTCTCGAGTTCTCGAACGTTCCCCGGGTAATCGTGGTTCATCAAAACGGCAATGGCATCTGCCGACACACCCTCGATATTCTTTCCCTTGAGCTTGTTGAAATGATCGATGAAGTGGTCAACGAGGATGGGAATATCCTCGCGTCTCTCCCTTAGCGGCGGTATCCGCAATCTCACCACGTTTATCCTGTAGTAGAGGTCCTTGCGGAATTCCCCAGCGCGCAAGAGCTCATCGAGATCCTTGTTAGTGGCGGCGATGACTCTCACGTCCGCCTCGACCGATTCTGTGCTCCCCAGCGGTTCGAAGGCCCTCTCCTGTAGCACACGGAGCAGCTTGACCTGCATCGCCTTCGAGATATCGCCTATTTCGTCAAGGAAGATCGTTCCTCCCCTGGCAAGGGCGAATCTTCCCGGTTTGTCGCGCCTCGCATCTGTGAATGCCCCGGCCTTGTAGCCGAAAAACTCCGCCTCGAGCAATGTATCCGGCAGGGCACCGCAGTTCACCGAGACGAGCGGACCGTCCTTTCGCGGACTCAGGTTGTGGATCGCCTTTGCGAAAAGTTCCTTCCCCGTACCGCTTTCGCCCTCGATGAGAACGGTGCTTTCGCTCTCCGCGATTTCGGGTAGAATTCCGAAGAGCTCCTGCATCTTGCTGCTCTTGCTCACGATGTCCTCGAACGAATGCTTTTCGTCGAGCTCCTTTCTCAGCTCCTTGACGACCGACAGGTCGCGGAACATCTCGACACCGCCAATTACATTTCCGTCCTTGTCCTTTAGAAGAGCAGTCGACACACTCACAGGGATCGGCTCGCCGTCGAAACGCACGATAGTGATCTCCTGGTTTACTATCGGCTCACCTGTCTCCATCGTCCTTCTCAAGACGCATGCGGTCTCGCAGACCGTCGAACGAAAGACCTCGGCGCAGATCTTGCCAATTGCTTCTTTCCTCGGGGTACCCGTTATCTTCTCCGCAGCCGCGTTGAATGACGTTATATGCCAGTCGAGATCGACGGTGAATACCCCGTCAGTTATACTGTCGAGGATTATATCAGTATAATTTTCGGCTCTTGACATCGCTGAAGTCCTTCATCCCTTCGTTCAAAGCCTTTCGTTGCGACAACCGCCGGCGGCAGCAGGCAATCTCCATCCCGCTGAAGTCCTTCATCCCTTCGTTCAAAGCCTTTCGTTGCGACAACCGCCGGCGGCAGCAGGCAATCTCTTCTTCATCCATAACGATCCTCCAACGGTCAATCGAGCTTCATCGGCGCCATCAAATAATCGGACCTCTCTGAAAGCGAATGCCAGGACTGCCAGATGTCCTGATGAATGTATCTGTAAAGGACCCAATTCACAGCAGCGGTAATGCCGCCGCTCTTGCTCAGCACCATCTGAAGAAATCCCTTCTTCCTCGGGTAATTGACGATTGTAACCTTCCTGCCGGCAGGTATCCCGGCCAACTCCTTCGCCACATCGATCGCTCTATCCAGACCGCCGAGCTCGTCCACGAGACCATTCTCCTTGGCCTGTCTGCCCGACCATACACGCCCGTAAGCGAGACTCGTCACCTTCTCTACACTCATCTTGCGCTTCGCAGCCACATCCTCGAGCCACATGTTAAAACCGGCCCAGTGGTTTTCCGTGAAACGCTGCCACTCCTCCTTGGTGAAATCTTTGTCACTCGACATCATGAGGGCGTTTGGGCCCTTCGTTACGAAGCCGAATGTCACGCCGAGCTTCTTGTAGAAGTCGTGCATGTTGAACTTCAATGCAATAGAGCCAATCGAGCCTGTGATCGTCAGCGGGTCTGCAACGAGTTTGTCGGCCTTGTACGATATGTAGTAACCGCCCGATGCCGCTACATCGACCATAGAGACGACGACCGGTTTGACGCGCGTGGTGATCTCTATCTCACGGCTTATGAGGTCGCTGGCGAGTCCTTCGCCTCCGGGACTGTCCACGCGAAAAACGATAGCGGCGACATTCTTGTCGAGTCTCGCCTTCCTGATCTGTGCGCACACACTCTCATGCCCCATCATAACGCCGAAGAGAGGGTCGATCTTGTTCTCTCTACCGCCAATCGTACCCTGCGCGTGGATGACGGCGATCTTCTTTTTACCCTTGAGCCCGAGTTTCGCTGGGGCTACAGAAGCATACTGCGCCGAAGTCACCGTTCTCAGCCTCTTATCGTCCTTCTGCTTCAGGACATCTTCGAGTTGATCCCAGTAGCAGACACGATCGACAAGTCCGGCCGACTGAGCCTCGCCCGAGGTGAAAAGGGCGTGCTTCATGAGTTCGGTAATCTTTGCCTCGTCTATCCCCCTGTCATTTTTCAATGCCCTGGCAAAAATGTCCCAGTATTCACTGAGCATCCATTCTTCGTTTTCGCGGGCATACTTCGACATGTCCTTGCGCATTACCACCTCGGCAGCACTCTTGTACTCCTTGATCTTGTGAACGTTTGGCTTGATGCCGAGCTTGTCGAGGGTTCCCTTCACATGCGGCACACCCACTCCAAACCCCACGAACGAAAAGTTCGCCGGTGGCGGCGCAAATATCGAATCGCACGCCGCTGCGAGGTAGTATGTCTTTCGGTCCATCGAATCGGTGAAGCAGAGCACCTTCTTGCCGGCAGCCTGCACCTTCTTCACCGCGTCCCTCATCTCCTCGAGCTTTGCAAGACCGGCCGAATTGCTCGAGGAAAGCCTCATGATCACACCGTCGATCCTCTTATCGACCGCCGCCTTGGCCATGTTGTCGAGGATGCGCTGAAGCGTCTCCGGCTCGCCGCCCATTATCTCGCTCAATATCCCACCGGGTGGGTTGTACTCGAGTATCTTGCCGTATATGTCAACGACGAGATACGAGTGATTCTTGATCTTTACATTACCCTGTCCGATCTTCGAAACGGCGACGCCTGCAAAGATTGCAAAGATCACCACAAAAGATAGCAGTATCGCAAAGAACGTCTTTAGAAACGACTTCATCTATAGCCCCCTGAAGTTTGGTGAAAAATTGAAAAACCGATGACCGAAATCGAAAGCGGCAGGCGCTCCTCGTGCCTCGCCACTCCCAAAGCATCTCGACACGCTTCGAAGTGTCCGCTCACCCCTTGAGCTCATTCTTCAAATTGAACAGGTAGAGCATGTGCTGCCTCTCCTCTTTTATGAGCTCGTTCACCACTTCGCGCTCATTCTCATCAAGGTATAGCGCGAGGCCGCTGAAAAAGAGGACGGCGTCTTTTTCAAAGCCGATTCCTATGTCGAGCGCATCGAATTCGTTCTCTACGAGCTCTGCAAACCTTTCGGGTGTGATCATGTCGTAGAGCTCGCTCTCGACGAGCGCCTGCATGTACGCCTCCGTTTCGCCCGGATAGGATTCGGTGTATTGCCCCATTGTGAGGCTGTCTCTAAGCTCCTGAAACCTCCTCACATGCTCATCTTCCCAGTCGCGAAGCCTCGCGAAGAGGTCGGCGAGCTTTTGCTCGTCACTGAACTTCTTCGCAGCGAGATCGTAGAATTCGCGGCGCTTCTTCTCCTTCTCGATGCCTATATCCACTATCTCGGCGGGCTGAAGAA
>NATK01000153.1 GCA_002085285.1 Candidatus Latescibacteria bacterium 4484_7 | reverse complement strand
TTACCATACAAGGTGAGTTCGCGCAGAGCAAGAAAGATAAAGTCTGATGGAATAGAGACGACGACTGTCTGGATATTTCCGGAGGGCGAATCGGAAAGGAAAATCGAATACAACCTCTCAGAGAGATTTGTGGTAGAAGGAAAGAAAATCTATAGATTGAATATCAATAAAGAGGGAAAGGGTATATCGGATAAAACTGGGATCAAGCCCGAGCTTATATATGTTTTTCAGGATGATTTTGTCGAAGACGCCAGGTCTCTTAATAAATTCAGAGCGACTTTGATCAAGGCAGTTTCGAGAATAGTCAAAAACCTGCAGAGCAGCAAGTATTTGATAATAAATGTTAAGGATATAAGAGGCTCGAAATACGTTTACCCGTCTGCATTGTTGGTTTTAAATGATCTGCGGGATTTTGATTTTTTGAGACTCAAAGAGATTATAGTGGTGACTTCCAATCACGATAATGACAGGAGTATTAAGGACGATAATTTATTTATAAATCATAGATACCTGTTGGTTTTTGAGACAAACTTTGAACAGGAAAGGAATATATGGAGAGGGAAGAGGCTATCGCCAAATTGAAAGGGTTGGTCGGCAAAGAACTGCATGCCTTGGCAAAGAAATTAGGTGTCACTATTTATCATAATGGAAAGGTAAATAAGGGTTGGGCGGGTCATGTTTTCGAAAGATATCTGGAGTTTCCAATTAATTCAGCCCAGTCTCCAAATTTCGGTTAGTGGGAGCTGAGGTCGATTCCCTTAAAATATAAAAAGAACGGTGAATTGACATTTAAGGAAACAATGGCTATTACCATGATTGATCCTGTGAATGTTTTGCAGAAAGAATTTGAGGAAAGTCATCTTTTATTTTAACATTTTATTGGTTTGCAAGAAATATTCAAAGCAACGCCTTATCCGTCTCCTTGCTGAACAGGTGAAGCTTCGAGAGGTCGAAATAGATGTCGACGTTGTCGCCGTGTCTGCCTGGCTTGCTCGGATCTTCCCTTGCCACGAGTTCCACGCCGTCACTCCTCAGGTGAAATATGATCTCATTTCCCAGAGGTTCGACGAGATCTATGACGGCCCTTGCACCGTGATAGCCTCCGCCGTCAGTGCCTGGTTTGCCTACGTATATGTCTTCTGGCCTTACGCCGATTACTATCTCCTTTTCATCCAGCACCTTTAGGGTGTTCATAAACTTCTCCGGCACCGGGATCGTCGTGAAGCTCGTCCTCAGACTGAGCCTGCTTGAGCTGCCGCCCATACCGCCGCCGCTACCGCTGGGTGCTTCTCCGCCTGAACCTCTGCCACTACCGATTTTGGGGTCGTGCTCCGTAGCGGCACTTCCGCCGCTGACCGTCCCTTCGACATCGCTCACGACGCTTCTGTCTTCTTGGTCACCGTTTCCGCCACTGATACCTTCAGCGCTACCTTCCCCACCAATTATTTCGGCATCGAAGAAGTTCATCGCAGGCGAGCCGATGAACGCCGCTACGAACATGTTCGCAGGTCTCGAGTAGAGTTCGAGCGGTGTGCCGACCTGCATGATCTCGCCCTTGTTCATCACAGCAAGTCTGTCACCGAGAGTCATCGCCTCGATTTGATCGTGAGTCACATAGATCATCGTCGTCTCGATGTCGAGGTTGAGCCTGCGGATCTCTGTTCGCATCTGAACACGCATCTTGGCATCGAGGTTGGAGAGCGGCTCGTCGAAGAGAAAGACGTTTGGTTTGCGCACGATCGCTCTCCCCAGGGCGACACGCTGCCTCTGCCCGCCCGAGAGCGCCTTCGGCTTTCGTTTCAACAGCTCCTCGATCCCGAGGATCGATGCAGCCTCCATGACCCGTTTGTGAATCTCTTCCTTGGGGTATTTGCGCAGCTTAAGAGCGAAGGCCATATTGTCGTAGACATTCATGTGCGGATACAGGGCGTAGTTTTGAAAGACCATGGCGATGTTGCGTTCCTTGGGGGAGAGGTCGTTTACTACCTGGCCGTCGAAGAGAATTTCACCCTCTGTGATTTCCTCGAGACCCGCCACCATCCTCAGTACGGTCGATTTGCCGCAACCCGATGGACCGACCAGAACGAGGAGCTCCCGGTCAGCCACGCTTAGATTAATGTTGCGTGCGGCGACAACCGAGCCGCCGTAAACCTTCGAGACATTTTTTAATTCGACTTTTGACATATGTTCAGACCTTTCTTTAATCAATAGATTAAGATAGATTCAACGATGAGTCAAGAAAATGAATCTGGTAAGGCTACGATGCATGCGTCTGGTCAATTGAAATCGTGAAATATGCATTTGTAATTTAGGCGAGTGCGCGATTAAGAGAATGTTATGTCTCCATCCATCCGGTAGTCGTCAGTCGTGATTTCGCTCAGGCCCCTAAGATAGCGTTTTTTATTGAAACAATCCATTTGGTCTTATAGAATAATTCGGCGAATCTCAGTAACTATCCAGGGGCGAAAAGGGAAAATCAATTCTATTGTAATAAGAGGTATGTGCCATGAGGAAACTTTTCATAGTCTTAAGCAAGGTGCTGGGTGTGTTTTTCATTTACATTGCAATATTGAGTATCCCCGGAGTCGTTGTAATATCCACGTTTCAATCACACGGCGAGTCTTTCTATAGACCAGCTTCTGGATTGCTTGGCCTTGGTTTGGCCAAAGCCTGGCTGTCCCTTGTTCTTTCGTTCGTCTTTGCGTTATTTTTGTTGTTCAAGACAGAAGTCGTAGCGGATTATCTAAACATCAAAGACGACGATTCGGAGTTCAGCCATCCTGATGCGGTAGAGTTGCTCGATATAGGGCTCGTTCTCGTTGCAGTGTTCATTTTGGTAACGGCGTTTCCAAATCTCGTTCGTGTGATATATAGAAGCGTCAAGACAGAGTATGCTGTCGTCGGAAGTTACAGCGCCGGCAGCATCATAGCATATGTTTTGCAGGTGGCGATGGCTCTTCATCTGCTGCTCGATCACAGGAGAACAACGGAGAGACTTTTTGGCGGGTCGAGCAAATTCAATCAAGACGCTCCGTAGATACGAACAAGGTGGCTACACACTTCAGCTCGGAGGCTGTTGCCGCTCCCTCGAGAAGCTACCATGGCCTCTATTGCGCTATGCACGAGTATCTCGATTCTTGGGACCTCAAGCTCGGCTCTCGTATCCTGTCGGCTGACGGGATAACGAAGGCATTCATCTATCCGCATACGATGTACAGGTACTACGGAAATGCTGGTGTAATGGAGGAGATTTTTCTGCCCGATGAGAGGAACGGGCTCGTCGTTCGCGTGAGCGGCCCGCTCGAGGGCCGTTGCGCATTTATCCCATGGGTTGATATGCGTTTCATATGGCGGACGCCGAGGCCTGATTACAGGGTTTTCTGGATGAAAGAAGAGAACACGCTTCTCGTCTCCCGAGTGGACGATCCTTTCCCGGAGGGCAGACCGAAGTGGATAGCCGTCACGGCAAACGAGCCGCTGTATTTCAAGTTCGATGAACGAATGGAACGTCGCACCTACTGGCGCGATGCCGCCCGCAATGCAATGGCATACACCTTTCCTTACTCACCGGGTCAGCCTGGGTTCGAGGCGGCTGACGGCGCATCCACGCAGATCGTCTTTTCCTTCGGCCTGGGAGAGAACGAGAAGGATGCCATGGCAGAGGCCCGATTTATATTGAACAACTTCGATTCGCTCAAGGCTGCGAAGCTCGATCGCATCGAATCGCTCCTCGAGAGAGCCGATATCGAAACGAGCGACGAGAGGATAAACAAGGCCTATCGTTGGGCGAGGGTCTCGATGGACAACCTCATCATGAACCAACGGGGCAGGGGGATATATGCTGGTTTCCATTGGTTCCCCAACTACTGGGGGAGGGATACGTTTATATCGCTCCCCGGTGCATGCCTCGATACGGGGAGATTCGATGATGCGAGAGAGATTCTCCTGTCGTTCATGGATTATCAGATGCAGGACACATCGAGTGCCCTTCTCGGCCGTTTCCCCAATATCGTAAATCCCGATGCGCTTCAGTACAGCGGAGTGGACGGCACCTGGTGGCTCGTGCGTGCCGCCTGGAAGTACTACAATGCGACGAAAGACGTCGATTTTCTCGTGCGTGCCTTTCCTCAAATAGAACTTGCTATCAACGGAGCGCTTGCCAAGGCGGTGGATCGACAGGGCTTCCTCACCCACGCTGACCATGAAACTTGGATGGATGCAGGCGGCTCGAGTCATCCATATACACCGAGGGGGAATAGGGCGGTTGAGGTACAGGCGCTTTTCTACAATGGTCTCATAGTGGGGGCTGAATGGGCTGAAGAGATAGCACGGCTCGATGGTTCTATGAGGCCGCAGAAAGAAACGAGCGTTTTCACACAAAATGATGAGCTCGAGAAGTTGGCCGAGAGATGGAGCAAGGAGGCAGCGAAGCTCAAACGAAATTTCAACCGCTATTTCTGGGATGAAAAGGGCTCGTACCTTTACGATCATTTGAGGGCTGACGGCACTCCTGTACCAGAGATAAGGCCCAATGCGATCCTTGCCATCTGGGTGACGGACGGCGGACTCGTATCGAAGGCACGATACAAAAAGATCGTACACACGGCCCTCGAGAAGCTCTGCTTTTCATATGGGGTCACATCTCTTGCCCCATCCGAGAAGGGCTTTCATCCGTATCATTTGAATCCCCACAAGTATTTTTTCGATGAAGCGTATCACAACGGCGACGTATGGGAGTGGCTCACAGGCCCCATGGCGAGCTGCCTTATCGAGGCAGGGGAAACGGAGACGGCCTGGGAGCTCGTGCGTCCGCTGGTCACCGAGATTCTCGACGAGGCGTGCGTGGGCACTTTGAGAGAAATAAGGGACGGCGCCTATACACCGGATAAGGATGAGTTCGGAGGCGCCACGAGCCAGGCGTGGTCTCTGGCCGAGTTTATCAGGGTGTTCTCCGAGGAATTTATTCACCTCCAGGGGAAGCAAGGGCTTTCCCGTTTGCAGACAAAGGATGACACCACTGATTCATTCGATGCGGAAGCACTCGGCTTGAGAGCCGATTCCACGAGGGTGCCTCTTGAATGGGGGCAGACGAGATTCCTGGAGCCTATGGTTTTGCCGATATCTAATTGGTCGTCCGAACGAAAAGCCGTGACTGTAAGAGGCGTTGTGGAGCCGGAGAAGAGGAATAGAAAAAAGGCGTACGAACTCAAGAAGTTTACCATCACAAAGTAGGCTCCTACATAGGAACGATTTTGCCGATAATCACCGGCGCTTCTTTCCGCATTCATCTCCCCAGTGCAGGGAAGTTTCTTTCGCAAAACGTGGGGTGACATTCTCCATTTCTATTTCCGGTGATTATAAAATTAAGGGAACGGAAAATACGTCATGGCCCATAATAAAATGGTGGGTACCTTCTCTATTCCTGTTCCCGGGTGATTAGTAAATTTCTCCTTGATTTTTCGTGCCCGGAATGATTCCATTGATTGTCCATGTTGGGTTTGATGTGAGGAGGTTGGGTATGGGCGTTTCAAGTGAAGCACTCCTGTGGATGGAGATCCTGTCTGCAAGCGGCATTTCACCGCGGACACGATACAAGTTAGTTGAAAGATTAGGACTCGCTGAGTTCGCTGCTCTCGTGAAGAGCAAAAGCGGCAGGGAGAGGGTCCTGCGTTTCACGGGCAAGGCTGTTTCTCCGCCCGACATCGATTTCTTGAAGAGGCAGTTGGAGATGCTCGAAAGGGGAGATTTCCGGGTGGCCTGCGTTTCTGACGAGGAATACCCGTCGTTGCTCAAAGAGATCACTGTCCCTCCACCCATCTTTTACTACAGGGGCGATCTGAGAGTCCTGCATAGGCCGACTATCTGCATCGTCGGTTCGAGGGCGGCAACGAGGCGGGGTCTTCTGACCGCCGAAAGGCTTGCTCGTGAACTGGCATCGAGAGGAGTACACGTGATAAGCGGCCTTGCGAGAGGCATTGATTCAGCCGCTCATGTTGGAGCACTCGAGGCTGAAAGCGGTGCCGGCACAACAGCGGTCATGGGTACGGGGATCGATATCGTCTATCCGTACGAGAACGGGGAGCTGGCCGAACGAATTGCCGAAAAAGGATGTATCATAACGGAGTTCGCACCTGGCACACCACCTCACAGGCACAATTTTCCGCAGAGGAATCGTATCTTGAGCGGCCTGGCGGCCGGTGTCGTCGTCGTGGAGGCCGATGTGCGAAGCGGTGCCATGGGCACTGCGATGTGGGCGCTCGAGCAGAACAGAGATGTCTTCGCCGTGCCCGGCCCCATTGACAGTCCCATGTCCCATGGCCCGCACAGGCTGATAAAGCAAGGGGCCCACCTCGTCGAGCAGGCGGACGATATCATCGGCGAGATCTCAACTATGCGACCGGGTAGGTCCGAAGCGGGCGGACTCTTCGATGTGTCCGAAGTCGCAGGCCTCGAAGAAACCGAGCGAAGGGTGCTCGAAGCGGTGAAGGTGGAGCCTAAACATGTTGATGAACTCACCGAAATCTGTAATATTTCACCTGATGAGATTTTGCCGGTTCTTTTGAACTTGCAGATGAGAGGTCTTGTCGTTTCGACCGGTTCGAATAGGTTCGCAAGGGCTTGAGGTAGTGTTTACCGACG
>NATK01000152.1 GCA_002085285.1 Candidatus Latescibacteria bacterium 4484_7 | reverse complement strand
CCCTACCGTAGGGTTGATCTGAGCAAGCCCGATTCTTATGCGACGCACCTTGTTTTTCTGCTTTCGCTTCATCCGCCACCTCTGTGTGTAGAAATACAATACTCCAGCTCATGCTGTTTTATCAACCTTTGGTTTTGTGAAATTAAACGAGAAGCGACTTGACGGGGTGTTTTCCCTCGGACATGATATTGAAACGATTGTCATTGAAAAAGTCGTTGATCATTAAAGGCTTTTGATTTTTAAGCATCCATCCTGTGAGCTGAGTGTTCAAATGGTATGGAACGTAGCGTAAAATCTCACATTCGGGAGTGTTTAAGCGGTCTTTGTCGAATAGCCGGTCGCATTTTATTAGAGGATATCAAATAAATACGAAATAATTATTGACATTTGCACCAAATTGCTGGAATATATTCATATATATAATGAATATTCCTTGAATAATTCTGAAAGGGAGAGTCTTGGCGAACGAAACCGAAGTCCTTCACCCGGCTGACAAGAAGATACTCGAGATACTGCAGGAGAAGGGTCGAATCCCGAACGTGCAACTCGCCTCTGAGGTCGGACTGAGCCCTTCGGCTGTACTCGAGCGGGTGAGAAAGCTCGAAGAGCGCGGCATAATACAAAGGTATGTGGCGATCGTCGACAACAAGAAGGTCGGCCTTGGGACGGTGGCCCTCGTTGCTGTCTCGCTGAACCTCCATCAGAAGGATGCCATAGAGAATTTTCACACCTTTATAAAGAAGTGCCGAAAAGTGCTCGAGTGCTACCACCTCGCCGGCGTTGAGGATTACATCCTCAAGGTACTCTCCCGCGACATATACGACTACGAGGACTTTCTGCTGAATACGCTGACCAAGATCGTAGGCGTGGACAAGGTCAAGACGATGTTTGTCCTCTCGACGCTTAAGAAGGAAACTGCGATACCGCTCGAAGAGGTCGAGAGCGCGGAGAACGGAAAAGGCAGAAACTCTACGAGCAAAGAGGATGGGGGAGATTCCCTGCCGGTCGGCCGAAGGGGTAGTCGAGAAAAGTAGATGTTAGAATGGGTCGAAAAGGAGAAAAAAGGGATGAACGTAAATAACGACAGCATCGAGGGGCAGGCGGGAGACAATGAAAAGGTCAATGGCCTGTCGAGCCTTTATACTGAGCGTGCGAAGGGTATGCATGCATCGGTCATCAGAGAGATATGCAAGCTGATAGCCCGCCCCGAGGTCCGTTCGATGGCGGGAGGCTGGCCCGATCCGCAGACCTTCCCCGCTGCGAAGATAGCCGAAATAGCCGCCGAGCTCTTCACCGAGAAGCCCGAGAGTGTGCTTCAGTACGGAACAAGTGAAGGGTACGAGTTCCTCCGGGAGGAGCTTGCCCGCTTCGTCAAGCGCAGAGACGGCATCGACGTGGCGGTCGATAGGATCCTCCTCGAGCCGGGAGATGTCGCCTTCGTCGGGCTCCCCACCTACTTCGGCGGGAGCGAGACGTGTGCCGGCTACGGAGCCGAGCTCGTCGGCGTTCCGCTCGATGACTACGGGATGATCCCCGAGGCGCTCGGTGAGCGCCTCGAAGAGGCGGTCAGTGCAGGCAAGAGACCCAAGCTCGTCTACGTGATTCCCGACTACCAGAACCCAACGGGCGCCACGATGCCCGTCGAGAGACGCAGGGCGATGGTCGAGCTTGCCAACAGGTACAATATAGCGATAATAGAGGACAATCCCTACCGCGACCTCTGTTTCACGGGCAAGCCTCTGCCGCCGATAAAGGCCTTCGACACCGAGGGGCGAGTCGTTTATCTGCGTTCCTTCTCCAAGATCTTCTGCCCTGGTTTCAGGCTCGCAATGGCTATAGGGGAAAAGGACATGGTGCGCAAGATGGTCATAGCGCGCCAGTTTGAGGACTGCTGCGTTAATTCGTTCGGGCAGTACCTGCTCTATGAATTCGTAAAGAGGGGGCACATCGACGAACAGATCGAGATAAACGCCCGCTTCTACAAGGAGAAGCGCGACCATCTCCTTGCTCTTCTCGACGAGCATTTTCCCGACACGGTCCGCTGGAACAGGCCCGAAGGAGGTTTTTTCGTGTTCGTTCATATGGGCGAGGGGTTCGACAGCGAGGAGTTTCTGCACGAGGCGGTCGATCAGAATGTCGCCTTCGTCGCAGGCCCTCCCTTCTTCATAGACGATTCAGGCCGAGACACGTTCCGTCTCTCTTTCGCCCAGCTCGGTATGAGTGAGATGGAAGAGGCGGTAGCGGTGCTGGGGAGATTGCTAAAGGAAAAGACAAAGTAGTACAGCACCTTCAACCGGTTCATTGTTGTTACAATCTTGCGGTTCATAATGCTAATTACTCTTGCTGCTCACCTCGAAAGGCGACATGAACCAGCATATAAGGCCTGCGAGTCCTACCAGAATATAGACTATTATGAAAGTGAATGAAAAACTGATAGCCTGGTCTCGGCTCAACCCTATCCTGCTAAAGATCATTATAAGAACGAGGTCTCTCGTTCCGACTCCTGCTATCGATATTGGTATGAGGCTTACAAAAATGGCGGCTGATATGCTGATCAGCATCATTCCCGTCGAAGCATTTATCCCTAATGAATGCGCGGAGAGTATGAAGAATGTGTAATGAAATGACCAGGCAATGATTGTGAGAAGGATCAGACCGAAAACCTGTTTGGCGGTAAGGAGTCCAAAATCATCTAGCATCTCGTCTGTCAAATCGCTCACCTTCTGCCCAACCCTTGGAAGTCTTAGACCCGAAATGAATCTGCGGATCAGTTTAACGATCAGGTTTCTTCGCCAGAAGAGAATCGCTATGGTTAGTGCTACGAACAAAACGAGCAAGCTGCTCACTAAGAGCTGGTTTTTGATGATGTCGGGGAAGAAGAGTAGGCTTATGTAACCGGCTATCACAAGAAAGATAAGATCGAAGATACGATCTAGAAGTGAGCTGAAGATTGATTTCCCTATACCTATTCCCGAATTGATAAGGTAATAGCTTTTGGCGAAGTCGCCGATTCTTCCCGGAGTAATGATACCGAAATATAGAGAGGCTGTATATGCTGCAAGGCTTTTCCTCATTGGGATATCAATTCCCTGAATCGCTGCGATCATTTTCCACCTTATGCTCTTCGTTATGATGAGCATTGCCTCGGCTGCGGCTGCAAGCAGGAGTATCCGAGGATCCGCATTCCTGAACTGTCTAAAGACGTTACCGAGGTTCACACGCGATAATATATAGGCGAAGAGAGCGATCCCGATCGTCCTGAATGCCAGGTTGGCGATTTTTCTGTTTTTAAGCCTCATATCAATCTCTCATAGCAAATAGACTGCCGACAAAGGCGAATCTTACAAGAGAACAGCGCACGATGACAAGCGTTCGTTTAATCGGGCATGGGATGCTTGGGTATAGAGCCGAAAAGCCATAGTAAAGCAGAAAAGGTTTTTAGAAGAATATATTTCAGCCAATCCATTTTTTTACAGAATTATCGTTGACATAATTATATATTTGGTTGATAATCTTCTGAGCATCACACGTTTTTTCGCGGCGGCGCAAAGGGAGGGCCGTCGGAGGTGGGAAGCTTTTTCCCATTGAGGAAATAGGGGCGGAGGCATTTTTCAGTGTAATTCGTTGCAGGTTCGAAAGGTCGAAATTGAGAAAGGAAGGAAGATGAGAGAAGAACTTCGCAAAAAACTGGCTATACCGGGCAAGCGCCTCAAGGAGCTCAACGATTTTCTGCTCGATCCCGATAACGAAGCGATCAATGCGGTGCTCGACATAGTGGAAAAGTACGGCGGACCAAAGGAAATAAACCGAAAGGCGAAACAGGCTCGTCGCCTGAGCAGCCTGATGAAGCGCCTGAAGGAATCGGGTTCTCCTTACTACAAGGATGTCATGTGGCTCAAGAGGCAGGCGAAGAACGGCGCATTCGTCTCGCTGGAGGAGTACAAAAAAGCGGTTGCCCCGGGCGTCACTTCGTTCAACGAGAAAAATGCGGTAACACTCGAGATCAGCGCACTGCAGTACTTCCCGTTTCTAATAGCCGAGGCGAAACAGGCGATCGAGAAGCGCGAGCTCATGCCGGGACGTTTCATTCGCGTGAGGTCGATGAAGGAGCAGGTAGAGGACAACGCCGATATCCTCGCCGTGGCAGCGTCGATGCAGATTGTCGGCGCCTCCTATGTGGAGACGCTCGATACGAAGGGAACGGATGGCTCAAATATTCACCTCGGCGGCCCTGAGACGATCACAGGCTACTTCGGCGGAGTGGGCGAGCCAAACGAGCACGCTCTACAGTGGGCAGACGAGTTCTTGCACTACTACACGGAATACGGTATCAAGCAGGTGTTGAACGTCAACCCCGGCACGATCCTCATCGGTTATCTGCTCCACAAGCTCGGCATTGAGAACGAGTTCAAGATCTCCGTGTATCTCGGCAACGACAACCCATATGCGGTGATGTGGACGCTGATGACGGCGAGGCTTCTCTCCGACCGCAAGGGCTCAACCTCTCTCATAGGCTTCAACTTCAGCAACTCGGTCAACAATGAGACGATCCGTATCTCGTCCGAGATCCGCAAGGCATTCGGGCTGGAGGAGAACGTGCGCTTCGAGCATCACATCGTCGAGACATGGAAGTCGATCGTCATTCAGCCCTACGACAGGCGTGCCGAGCTCGTCGAGATCGCCAAGATCGTTCCCAATATCTCAGCAAAGCACGAGGGCGGCGATATAGAGGTGGAGAAGACACGCGAGCATCCAACCGACATCCTCGATTACTTTATGCCGAAGGAAGAGGTGTTGAAGCAGGGGTTGATGGATGCATTCATGAGAAACTTCCTCGACAAGCACGATGCGGTAAACCACACGGCCCGTGATCTTTTGAAAGCAGGTATAGACGTAATCGCCGCGCAGAACCTGCATTGATATAGATACAACGAATAGTAGGGATGAGGAAAAAAGGAGGCTGTCATGCAGAGGTTGGCTTTTATAGGGTTTGGTGTCGTCGGACAGGG
>NATK01000151.1 GCA_002085285.1 Candidatus Latescibacteria bacterium 4484_7 | reverse complement strand
GCCGCCGCTCCACCAGCAGACTGCAGGTGGGCGAACAGGGGAACGAATACGAACCAGGATAGCATGGATCCTGCGAAGATGATTGCAGCGTATCTCACTCCTATCATCGCTACAGCCGTCGCAGATACACTGGCAAAGAGAAACGATATGATCACGGTGACTGCAAGGGCTATGAGACTGAGGAGGCCGGCGTTGGGGAGGCCGCCGAGGACGGAGAAGCGGAAGTAGATCCAGATAACCGCTATTACTAGGAGAGTTGCAGCGACGACGAAAGACATGGAGAGGTCGCGGTCGGTTCTCGCGGCGCTTACTTCACTGCTGTGTGCCTTTCTCGAAGCCATGAAGTCCCTGAAGCCCCTGCTCAACGACCTGACGATCACTGGACTGAGCCTGAGTATCCCTATGAGTCCTGCGACGAAGATCGCACCTATGCCGATGTATCTCACCTGGTTCGAGAATATCTCATCGGCGGTTTGTGATAGAGTTGTTGCCGCGGTGCCCGAAGAAGCTGGCCGCCGCTCCACCAGCAGACTGCAGGTGGGCGAACAGGGGAACGAATACGAACCAGGATAGCATGGATCCTGCGAAGATGATTGCAGCGTATCTCACTCCTATTATATAGCCGAGTCCAGCGATGGCTGCGCTCGTATTCATGCTGAAGACGAGCTTTACCTTGTTCGTCAAGGTATCGAGAGGGGCCACGAGCGCTGTCGTGAAGTTTTCCCGCCATAGGTGAAAAGATATGATGAGAAAGTCGTATATGCCTCCAAGGAGCATTGCAAGACCGAGCACCTTTGCCTGCTCACCGCCCTTCTCACCAGTGACGAGGATCTCCGTCGTCGCCGTCGCCTCGGGGAATGGGAGTTTTCCGTGCATGTCCTCGACGAAGTATCTTCTAAACGGTATGAGGAAGAGTACGCCGAGTGCAGCCCCGAGGAATGCTACGAAGAAGAGCTGAAAGAGGCTCGTGAGGTTGTCGATGCCGAGAATGAACAGGGCGGGCAGCGTAAAGACCGCACCGCCCACGATGATCCCGGACATCGCGCCGAATGCCATTACGTTGACGTTCTCGAGTATCGTGCTTTTTCGTTTCAGCGTCGCAGAGACGCCGACTGCCAGTATCGCAATCGGTATGGCCGTCTCTATGCCCTGGCCGAGCTTTAGTGCGATATAGGCTGCGGACATCGAAAAGATCACGTTCATGATGAAACCGATCACGAAGGAACGGATCGTCGATTCGGCAATCGACACCTCCGACGGAATAATGGGTATGTACTTCTCTCCCTGTTTGAGCTCCCTAAAGGCATTTTCAGGCAGGTTCATCGATTTTCCGCTGTCCATGGCCCCCCTTTCAATATATCGTCTTCGAAGCTTCGAATGCAGCGAGTGTATATCTGCAATTAAATTGCGAAGCTATATCTCCTTTCAAGAATGCGAATTGACAACCTCGAACGCATTTACTTCTTCGGGAACGGTGGCGGAACGAGCTTTGGAGGCGGCGATTTTTTCAGTTCTTCTGTGATCACCTCGATCGCCCTGTCGAGCTGGTCATCCTTTCCCTCGAGCACATCGGCCGGATCGTTCTCGACGTAGATATCAGGCTGTGCCCCTCTGTTCTCCACGATCCATCTGCCTTCGAGGTTGGCAAAGCCGACATTTGACTGAGTGACCATACCGCCGTCGGTTAGCGGTATCATATTGATAATGCCTATTAGACCACCCCATGTAGGGGTGCCGATGATCGTGCCGAGATGGAGATCCTTGAAGTGCTGGGTGAATACCTCGCCGTCGCTGCCGGTTCCCGCGTCGCACAGGACGACTATCGGCCCTGCGTGTACCGCGTGAGGATACCTCATCGGCTTGAATTCCCGCGTCACAGTCATGTATTTGAGCTTTCTTTCGAGCTTGTCGATGATGAACCATGAGACGAATCCGCCGCCGTTGTTCCTCACGTCGATTATCAAACCGTCGCGATAGCGCTCGGCGCGGAAGCCCTGCTCGAACTGTTCGATGCCTTCCTGATCCATGTCGGCGAGGTGTATGTAACCGACCCTGCCGTTCGTTTCCTTCCTTACCTTTTCGTAGTTGCCCTCTACCCACTCGTAGTACCTGAGACCTCGTTCGCTGTAGAGGGTCTTTATGCGATAGGTCCGACCCTTTTCCATCCTGGGCGAAGAGGCGACCGTGATCTCGATCTCTGCATCTGCCTTGTTCTCGAGGTACTTGAAATAGTTCTCGTCGGTCGTTATCTCCCGGCCGTCAATGGCGAGGAGGTAGTCGCCCTCTGCCAGTTTTATGTGAGGAGCCCTGAGTGGGCTGCGGTAGTCCTTGTTCCAGCTCGAGCTCTTTACGATGTGTGTGAAACGGTATCTCTTCGCCTTGTAGTCAGGCTCGAGATCCGCGCCGAGTAGGCCGACGTTCACCCTGGAGAAGTATGTCCTCGGCGGACCGCCGCGACCGACGATGTACTCGTGCGAGGCGGTGAGCTCGCCGATCATCTGGCCTATGATGTAGTTCATGTCTGCCCTCGTGGCGACATAGGGAATGAGCTGTTCGTATTTGTGGTAGATCGCATCCCAGTCCTTCCCGTGGATAGATGGATCGTAGAAGAAATCTCTTATCTGTGACTCTCTGCTTGAGCCCCGCCCAGTTGAGAAGTCCGTCGCCTGCGCTCGACGATCCGTTTGTCTTTACGACACCTGCCATTCCGGCACTCATGTAGGCGGCCTTCTTGCCGTCACCTGACAGACTGTAAAAGCCTATCCCCTTGAGGATCGTTTTTGTCTCTTCCTTGTCTGCGTCGAACGATTTGAGGTCGTAGTAGGAGACGGAGTTGGGGTTGAAGAATTCCTCGAGCCCGGGGAAACCGAAGTCTTTTCTCGAAAGATACGTGATGTGACCCTTGTATGCAGCAAGCGCCTTGTAAGTTCCGCTGGGGATAGGCACTTCGAAGATTCGCTCCGAGATACCGTCGAAGTCGATCTCGACACTCTTCGAACCCTCTTCGTCCTTCTTCTCCTTGTCGGCCGATTCGCCCTTTTCAGCCGTCTCCTCGTCCTTGTCTTCTTCCACGTCGTAGAACGGAGGCCTTTGGTCTGCTTTGAGCTGGATCACCATCACGACCGACATATCCCTGTTGAGGTTGTTGTCCATGAACGGGTCGAGCTCTGGCGTGAAGTTTCGTCTGGAGAGGAAGTAAATATAGTTTCCCTCGCTGTCGAAACATGGGCTGTAGTCGTCGTAGCGGTCGTCCGTGAGCCTGTACGATTTGCCGCTCTCAACGTTATAGACATAGATGCTGTTGTTTAGGTTTTCGTTTACCTTCGAGTAGACCACCCACTTGCTGTCCGGTGACCAGCGGTAGTCGCTCACTTCCCAGAATATCTCGTTGTCCTTGAGGTAGTAGCATCGGTCGATCATCTTGACCGATCCTCCATCGACCCCTCTGCCGGTATCCTTCTTTTCCGAGGCCTTTTTCCCGGCGCCTTTTCTGACCGAGTTCTTTTCTTTTTTGTCATTCTTGCCGGCGCCGCTTTTGCCCTTGCCCGGCACATCTGCCACGAAGAGCTTGTAGTCCTTGTCGCCGAAGAGGATCCTTTTCCCGTCGGGCGACCAGATACAGTGATAGTAGTATGTCTTCGAGCCCGATGTTACCTGAGTCCATTCGGCACCCGCTTTAGTCGGTGCTGTGTAGAGCTCGTATTCTCCCGTTCGGTCGGAAAAGAACGCCACACGGTCGCCGGATGGCGAGAGCGCGGGATGCAGTTCCCTCGAGCCCGGGGTCCTTGTGAGGTTCTCGGCCTTTTCTTTCTCGGTACCAACGAGGTATATATCTCCCCTCGACTGAACGACGGCATAGTCGCCGTCCGCTCCGAGGCCTATTTCCTGCAGGTAGCCTGCTGGACTCACAAAGAGGTCGCGCATCCTCCACCTGTCGGATGGAATATCGATGCTGAGCCTCTCCGATTTGTTCGTAAGGATGTCGTAGATCCAGAGGTATCCCTGGCACACGTAAACGATTCGGTCGTCACCTATTTCGGGGAATTCGACGTCCCAGTTCTTGTGAAAGGTGCAGCGGGTTTTCTCGCCCGAATCGACGTCGTAAGCGTAGATGTTCATCCTGCCGTCTTCTCTGTCCGAATCGAAGAATATCTGTCCACCGTGCCACATCGGGAAGTTGTCGTAGCCGGTCCAGTGGGTCACACGCTCGAACTTTTTCCCCCCTACGTCGGCGATCCATATGTCCTGCTGCATCCCTCCGCGGTAGCCCTTCCAGTTCATTCGGTCCGAATTGAATCGATTGAGAGCCACACGCTTCCCGTCGGGTGAGAATGAGGCATAGGCGACCATGTCGACGGTGACCTTCTCTGGGTAGTGTCCCGCGGTATCGACCTTGTAGAGCTCGTTGTAGCGAGCCCTATTGGAGACAAAGAGAACATACTTGCCGTCGGGTGTCCATCCTACGACACGGTCGTAGGACGGGTGATATGTGAGCCTCTTCGGCTCGCCGCCTGCTGCAGGAATGACATACACGTCGTAGCCGCCGTCGTAGCTCCCTGTGAATGCTATCCACTTGCCGTCGGGGGAAAAGTGCGCAAATGCCTCCATCCCCGGATGAGATGTGAGTCTTACGGCTTCTCCGCCCTTTATCGAGGCCGACCAGAGATCGTCCTCGTATGTAAAGACAACCTTGTCGCCGCTTATGTCGGGATAGCGCATCAGGCGTCCTTCCATGGCAAAAGCGGCCGTGGCGGATGCGACGAGCGCCAAGGTAAGGATCGCTGAAAAAGCAATGCGTTTCTTCATGGCTGCACTTCCTTTCAGTGGTTCGGTAACGATGCGCAACTCCGCGCATGAGCACGGAGCCGATTTTTTCAAAAAAAGTTTTGGCTATTCTATGTTAAATGCTTTTACCTTACAAGGTGAAAGTGATAGCCAGAGGAATACGGGCAGGTTGAGGCACAGCTGGCCGACGAATACGTTGCGATACTTGGCCGTATCGTTTCTCAAGGAGGATACTTCGTGAGCAAAGGATTGAAGATCACTACGATCGTAATCGTTGTAATAGCCGTCGTAACGGTTGTGCTGGCCCTTGCCGTGAGAAGCATAATGACGAGCGCCAGGGTCAGAGGCATCATTGTCGAGAGGATAGAGAAGCGGGTCGGGGCGGATATTGATGTAGGCGGCGTTTCGACCAGTTTTCCATTCGGTATGGACATTGATCTAAGAGATGTCGGGTTCAGGAAAGTCGATCGAAAGGGTAAATCGATCGAGTTTGCCTCCGATGTGGTAGCAGTCCATCCTTCGATAATTTCCATCATAAGAAAGAAGCCCGAGTTGAGCTCTTTTGTGGTCAAAAACGGCATTGTGCTATATTCGTCTCCGAAGTCGAATATGCGTTTGATCGGGTTGGATCTCACAGGCAGTCTCGGTCTCGATGAAAACGGTAAGGGAAGATCCGTATTTTCGATGAAGGCGGATTCCATGACAATCGACAAGTCGCCTGTCTCCGTCATCGACGTCGAAGTCGCGGGGAGCTTCGCCGACAGAAAGGATCTCTTGACCATGTCGAGGATCGGATTCGGCATTGCAGGCGGCAGGGCGAAGGGGAGCGGGGCTGTCGGCATATCGAAAAAGGGCAACCTCGAGGTCTCGACGAACATGTTGTTCATTGGAATGAAATCGATGGAGCTTGCAAAGATACTTCCTTCCATACCAGTCGTCTTCGACGGCCTTTTCGACGTCGAGGCTAAGAGCACCTTTGCCGTGGACGATGAAGGCGAGGTTGTTTTGTCTTCGATCGATTCGAATGGAAATGTGCATTCGAGCGGCGGAGAAATGGATGTCAGCAGTGCGCTCTCCGAGCTTGATCGACTTGCCCCCGAGATCTATTCATTTCTAAAAAGGGCAAGTTACGATGACCTTTCGATGGATTTTACGATCGAAAAGGGCTGGGTCAAGACGCGAGACTGGCGGATCACTTCGTCGAAGGGTGATTGGCTGTTAAGGGGAGGCTTCAGCCTTCGGGGACTCCTCGACTACTCGGCCAGACTCACCATACCGCACGATGTTCAGAGGGGCATGGATACGGGCAGGTACGGGGATGTATTGAATCTCCTAAAAGACAAAAATGGCAACCTCATGAAAAGGCCAAGAGTGTCTCTGGATCTCGAGAATGTGAAGGTCAAGGCCACAGGTGACCTTTTCGACAATATCATGAAGAATTTCTAGAGCCTACCTGCTTTGCGCCGATAGACCACCCGGGGCGTCTTGCAAATATATAAGAAGACCCCTCGGGGTCAGCGGTGATTCCGCTTCACCCGAGGGGGTACTTGTCTTTTAACTGAGCGCCTTAGTAGTTTATCGCCGCATCGTGATGCGATGCATCGACGATGGGATAACCATCGTCGCACGTGGCGATTCCGAGATGACCACCAGGGTTCGGTTCCAGCTTGAACGAAAGCTGGTCGAGATTCTCGAGAAGCAACAAGCTGAAGCTCGTAACGAGAATCGGATCCGGGCCATACTCCGGACGGTTGAAACTTATAGCTACTCCACTGAAAGGAACACCCAGCGTAAGAGCTACATAGTCGGGGTACGAAAGATTGAGTATCCCGTACTGAGTTCCGCTCTCCAGGTCGTTGCCGTCGGCATCCGTCAAACGAAGCTTGTACTCACAAGCGTGAGCACAATTCGCCGTCTGCTCGTCAGGAATGATATAAACGTAGCAGTCCAGCGGAGCATATGCCTCTGTGCTCGTGTTGCATACCGTTGCACTCTGGTCGAAGTATACAGCAAGTGAGGGGGTCG
>NATK01000150.1 GCA_002085285.1 Candidatus Latescibacteria bacterium 4484_7 | reverse complement strand
TTCAACTGCCTTCTTCCTTTGCAGCTTGAGCCTCTGCCACGAGCTTCTGAGCCACTTCGTGCGGCACCTCTTCATAATGAGAGAATTCTTCCGTGTGAACCGCCCTTCCCTGAGTCATCGAGCGAAGAGAAGTCGAATAACGGTATAGCTCGGCCAGAGGAACCTGCGCCTTAATCTTGTGCAGCGAACCCTCTTGCTCCATCCCCTGAATCTTGCCCCTTCTGGCCGAGAGGTCTCCCATGACATCGCCCATGAATTCATCGGGAACGGTCACCTCGACATTCATTATCGGCTCGAGGATTACCGGCTTCGCCTTCTGAGCGGCATTCTTGAACCCCATCGAACCTGCGATCTTGAATGCATTGTCCGAAGAATCGACCGGATGAAAACTGCCGTCGTAGATGGTGACTTTGACATCCATTACCGGGTAGCCGGCCACAACTCCCTCCTCCATGGCCGAGCGGACACCCTTTTCAACCGATGGTATGTACTTCGACGGAACTACTCCACCGACTATTGCGTCGACGAATTCGAATCCTCCGCCTCTCGGCATCGGTTCGAGCCTCAGCCACACATCTCCATACTGGCCTCTGCCGCCGCTCTGTTTCTTGTACTTGCCCTGAGCCTCGGCCTTGGCCGTTATCGTCTCTCTGTATGGAATCTTCGGCTGAGCGGTCTCAACCTCGACGCCGTACTTTCTCTTCAGCTTCGAAAGAAGCACGTCCACGTGAAGTTCTCCCTGAGCTGAAAGGAGCGTCTGATGAAGTTCGGCGTCTATCCTTACGTTGAAAGTAGGATCCTCGTCGTTCAACCTCGCCAGCCCCGTTCCTATCTTTTCCTCGTCGCCTTTAGCCTTCGGCTGAATCGCTATGTTGAGCATCGGCACGGGGTACTCGATCTCCTTCAATACGATTGGCTTTGAGCGGGTACAGAGTGTATGATTTACCTTCGATGATTTCAGCTTGACCGCTGCACCAATGTCACCCGCGCTGATCGTGTCGGTCTCGAGCCTGTTCTTGCCCTGAATGAAGTATAGCTGGCCTATCCTCTCGCTGGTCTCGAGGTTCGAATTGTAAAGGTCATCGCCGACATTGATCTTTCCCGAATACACCTTTATGAACGAAAGGTCACCTATGTGCTTTTCTGAGAGGGCCTTGTAAACAAATGCAAGTACGTCTTCTCCATCACCGACCTTTATCTTCTCTGCGCCTTCGCCCGAAGACGCCTCTACTTCGACCTCTTCCCTCCAAAGGGGTGACGGGAGCATCGAAACGATCACCTTCATCAACTGTGCTACTCCGATATTGCTCGCAGCAGCAGCAAATACCATTGGGTAAACATTGCCTGCGGCGCTACCCGAAGCAAGTCCCTTGATCAGTTCCTCGTCTGTAAGCTCTCCGCCTTCGAGGAATTTTTCCAGCAGCGAATCGTCGCTCTCGGCGGCGAAATCGAGCAGTTTTTGACGCCACTCCGCCACGCTTCCCTCAAGTTCCGATGGAACATCCTCTTCCGAAAACTTGCCGTCTGTCCCCGAGTAGATATATGCCTTCTTTTTCAGCAGATCCACGACTCCCTTGAATGACTCACCTTCACCGATAGGTATCTGAAGCGGCATCACCTTGCTGCTCAGCTTGCTCTGTGCATCTGCTAGAACCTTGTCAAAGCTCGCATGCTCCTTATCCATCTTGTTGACGCAGACTATCCTCGGAAGGTTGTACCTGTCGAGATATCCCCAAGTCTTTTCCGTCCCGATCTCAACGCTATTATCAGCACCGATTACTACCAGGCCGCCCTCCACCACAGGCAGACAGGAAAAGACCTCGCCGACGAAATCTTCATATCCGGGGGTATCGAGAATGTTGACCTTTGTCTTGTCGATCTCGCAGTACGCCAGCCCCGTGGTAATCGATATACTCCTCTCAACCTCATCGGGTGAGGAATCCATCATCGTATTGCCATCTTCAACCCTTCCCATACGATTCGTCACGCCCGCATTGAAAAGAATCGCCTCGGCAAGCGTCGTCTTGCCCGAAGCCTGATGACCCACAAAGACGACATTCCTGATATCTTCGATTGCATAGTTCTTCAAGTCTACCTCCTCTTTGACCTAATACTCGATTTCGATATAAGCACAAAACCAAGTTCACGCTTGCTGTACAGCCCACTCGAAATATTTATATCTGAGTGAGAGATAAAAAGGTATCTAACAATATATAAAATCTCGGTGTAAATGCAATTGAGCTTTTCATGTCAAGTGCACAATTTTATCGATGTCCCTTGCGCATCATCTCAGTATCACTGGGCGAACTTGGCCCCTAAGGCAAGGAAAAGCAAAGAGATCAGCCAGATTATCAATACCGGAATCCAGGACGTTTCCTTCTTGATGCGAAAGACGTAAGAAATGCCTATGGCAAGAACGACGTAGTACCATATCTCGAAGATACCAAGGCTCTCGACCAAGGCGTACTTGAACCCTTTGAGCTCCGGAAGAAATGCTGCGAGACTGAGGTGAACGTTCATGTCGGCCCTTGTACTAACGCTCTCTACACCCCTCGAGAGAAGAACAACCGTCTTTATGGCCTGGCCAAGCACCGAGATCAGCCCTGCATAGGATATGAGGCTAAGTGTTTTCTTAAAATCCGCATTGGTGCTCAACACACTGATCACGAGATGGACGAGGGCTGCCATGACGACGAGCAACAGCAAAACGCTGACAGGAGAAGCAAATACTCCGATATACTTGAACTTGTCGAAGTTCTCAAGCGCCCCGGCGACCTTTTCACTGTTCGCCCCCTGAATTTGAAGTTCTACGAGATGCCTCTGAAAAGGCATGGCAAGCCACGAGAGCAGCATTCCCACTGCAGCCAACACGATGTACGCCTTCCACCAGGCCAGGCCGTTGTTGATCCTTTCAAAGACCTTCATCGGATCGACGAATATATCCCCCAAGGAGGCGACAAATCCACCACCGGCACCTTCGCTGCCAAGACGTTCTTCGCCCGATTCCAATTCGTCACGAATCCCGTTATCAGGCTCTTCCATAAGTCGAGCCGCTTTTCCAATTCCTTGAGCTTCTTTTTCAATGTTTTTATCTCGTTTTCGAGCTTGCTACGCTCGATGCTCATTATCTTGTGACCTTTAGAAATGTGTGGCGTCTCCGAAATATCTATCCTTACGCTCCGATCGAATGGAGACATAAGTTCCCCGTAGTTCTCATCGTTCACTTCGAGCTTTATCTCTTTCGCATGCCCCTTCCTTATCACCTTGAATGTAATCGTATCGCCCTTCTCAAGGTTCAATGATCTGAGAACATCGATCAGATCGTCCGCGTCGGTGACATCTTCACCGTTTACAGCGACTATGACATCTCCAGCCTTTATCCCCGCTTCGGCCGCAGGACTGTCATCGAGGACATTGACAACGAGCACGCCCTCTGGCTTTTTCAGGTCGAAATACTGGGCGAGGTCTTTGTTCAAATCCTGCACCTCGATTCCAAGCTTTCCCCTGAATACAAAAATATCTTTTATGTACTTGGAAGCATAGTTGCCGAGCCTGCCGGCTTTCGCGGCAATGTCCCTCGCGCACCTGCCTACTTCATCCCAGTCTATCCTGGAAGGGTTCCACGGTCTGCTGCTCAACTTGACTGTCAAGGTTTTCTTCTCACCGTCTCTATAGATGACAACTTTGACCTTGTCCCCGGGCTTCTTTCCTCTCACGAGCCTCGCGAGCTGTCCCGGATCCTCCACATCTTTGCCGTCGAATTCGTATATGATGTCACCTTCCGTGATGCCCGCCCTGTCTGCAGGGCTGTCTTTGATGACATCCCTCACTAAGACGCCGTTCTCCTTGGGATAATTTGATTCACTCTTCACCTTCAGCGTTACCTCGTCCATATATATGCCGAGATACGCACTGTCTTTGTCGACCTTTTTGACAACCTTTACATTGTTGTCGTCATCGACAACGAAGAGGTTCTTGCCGGTAAAGACCTTGACTCCACCCATTGCAGATGCGCCGGCGGAAAAAGACACGACAAGAAGCAAGGCGATCAATGATAAATAATTAGCTCTTTTCATAGGCTTTGACCACAATTCGCGGTCATCACCTCCCTTCTGCCACATTGTGATTATTCGAGCGCTACAACTACTCTTGTATATGCAGCAGATCAAAAAAAGTTTCAAAATTTTGATGATGGAGCCGCAATGCCGCCGGTCACTTCGAAGAAATGCTTAGTCGAGAAGAGGTCAACGAAAGATCATTCTTCTATAGATATCGAGGACCGCTTCCCCCCACGCTTCTCTGTCGAATTTTTCCATTGCCCTTACCCTTGCTCTTCTTCCGAGCTCGGTTCTCAAATCGCCGTCGAGGATGAGAGTGCTCAATCCCTCGACGAACGAATCAACATCGCCGTGAGGTACTGCCAAACCGCAGTCACCGAGAGCTTCTTTGACACCTCCTACATCCGTGGCGACGGCCGGCACCGAGCTCGCCATCGCCTCGAGCAGCGCGAGAGGCACACCCTCGGCTTTCGAGGTAAGAGCGAAGATATCGAAGAGCGGGTAGATACGCTCCAGTTCATCGCTGTATCCGAAAAGAGCGACTACGCGTTGTAATCCCTTGTTTTTCAGCAGCCATTCGAGCCTCCTCCTCTCCTCCCCCTCTCCGACAATTACGAATCTCGGCTTCAGACCTCTGCCTTCGAGCCTGACATCATTCGATACCCTCGAAGCCACTTCTATGAGAAACGGATAATCCTTCACAGACTTGAGCCCTCCCACAGAGCCTATTATGATCGTCCCGGCGCTGTACGGCACAGCATCGCCGAACACCTTCTCAACGAGTCCCTTTCTCCTATCTTCCCTCTCGCTCGTATTCATAGGCTTGAATCTCTCTGTATCGACAGCATTGGCTATGAGTTCGAGCTTCTCCTCGGAGCATCCAAGTGATTCAGCCTCCTCGTACGCCTCGCCGCTCACTGCTATAATTGCTCTGGCGCGCAAATGTATCAGCCTTGCCGCAAAACGTCTCGCGCCGTTTAATTCAAGCCCGGAGCTGTGGCGGGTTACTGCGAGGGGTAGCCTTTGGATAAAAGAAGCCGCCAAAGCAACGACTTCGGCATGATAGAGGTGACCATGCACGATATCGGGGCCGAATCCATTCAGGATTCTCTTCAGAGAACGAATCTTCGAAGGGAAGGCAAGCTCACTTAGCGAATCGAGCGGCAGCCTGAACAGAGGAATCTCGTTCGAGAAAAACGCGGTATCGAGCGCTCCCTCCCCGGAGGAGAGCGTACATACGGCTGGAATGTGCCCGGCTTTCTTCAGAAACATGGCAAGATTGAGCAGATGAATCTCTGCTCCACCGCAATCGAGGGAACTTATAAAAAAAAGGATACGGTAAGGCTTCATAAGCGGGACACTCAGGTGATCCTTTCGAGATTCTTGACCTTCTTCGCTTGAGAGGACGAGTCGGGAAATTTCTTTTTTCCTTCGATCACCTTGAACTCGGGCTTCAACCTATCCTCACTCGTCATCACTCTCGTCGTCTCGGCTTTTTCCCAAGATGTCAAACGGCTTCCTGCGAGATAGGTGAATATGGCCGCAAAAGACGCGGTGTTCACCATTACGAAGTAAAACGGTATGAACAATAGCCTCGACTGAACCTCACCTCTTCTTAAAACCGCTCCGATGAGTGCAAGGAGATAAAAGACGTTTTGAAGCACAAATATTGCCAAGAAAAAGGGGTTTTTCAGCAAGAAGATGTTGGAAACATACAGAAGGGGCAGTATCGGGCCTATCCACCACCTTATCAATTTTCTCGAGACGAATTGGAAGACCCTGAACCGTCCCCCGAAATTGCTTCTGAGATGATAGAATCCAGTCAGCCCTCTAACGATTATCCTGCGTTTCCTGTTGAACTCTTCCTTGAAGAAGTAAGTGGGCTTCTCGTAAGCGACCGCATCCGGTTCAAAAACGATTTCGTACCCTCGAGAAGCAACGATGGCAGGAAGCTGGAAATCGTTGGCTACATCTTTCAGTATCGGGCCGAGCAGCGTTCGCCTGACGGCGAATATCGTTCCGGTGGCAACAAGAACGGACCCGAGCTTACTTTCCAGCCGATTGAGCATCGACTCGTATTTCCAATACAGGCCCTCTCCCTTTCCTACATACGAGTGATTGGTGAGATAGATCAACCTGCCCACCACACACCCAACGCGCTCGTCCGCCAGATTTCTGACGAGCTTTCTGATTGCGTTTTTCTCGTAGAATGCATTTGCGTCGGAGAATACGATGACATCGTCTTCTATCCCAAGAACAGCCTTGTTCAGCGTGGCGCTCTTCCCCTCGCGTTTTTCAAACGCCTTCAGTATGATCCTTCTATCGTCGAATGATCTTACAATATCGTTTGTATCGTCGGTCGATCCGTCGCTGGCCACGATGATCTTCAGTCTGTCCTCCGGATAATCTATCTGGAGGGAGTTTTCTATCTTCTCCTTTATCACCTTTTCCTCATTGTAAACTGATATTATCAAAGCAACGGCAGGAATATACTCCTCGTCCACCACTCTTCTGCTCCTTCGAAAGAGACCCATGAAAAACAGAACAGCGGGGTAGAGAGCGTACGTATACAAGACAACAAACAATGCAGATATGAAGATGATATATGCCAACAGCATATTTTCCTCCCGGGAATC
>NATK01000029.1 GCA_002085285.1 Candidatus Latescibacteria bacterium 4484_7 | reverse complement strand
TCATCACTCTCTCATCGGCCATCTGAAGAGGCGAACCGTGTCCTGAATAGTTTACGATGACGGCACCGTCGCTCCATTCCTTTATAAGATCTCTCTTGGCATCGGGTTTCACCCCACCGACAAAAGGATAGGCATGGAGATATACCTTCTTTATGTCCGCACAAGTAGGGAAGGGGCCGCTTCGAGAAGACAATTCTTCAGCGTCGAGCATAAATATAAAATCGTCATCGCGGTTGGATGAAAATTCATCGTCGGCAACAATTACGATCTTGTCCTTCCACGAACCGTATTCCGGATGCTCCTCATAATCGATTATCCTGTCGACCCATGCATTCGCCTCATGCTCCGTGAGAACTGCCAGCCTTCCTATCGCCACGTCCTGTATGTGATCAATGCCATCGTCGAGTTTAGTAAAGAAATCTTCATCCTCTACAGCCTCCTTTTCACCGCTGTAATAGATATTCATGTAGAGAGGTACGAGGTCGTTGCCCCTATGGAGTATGTCTCTCTGGTCGTGCGTCCCCTGACCGACGAGTAGAACATACTTGAGCACAGGCGAACCGGCGAGAGAGAAATGGTCATAGAGAAATTTTAGATAGTTTCTTATAGCTACGGGGTCCTTCAGGCCTCCGGAAAAATTATCGTACACATCTTCTATATCGACAGCTTTGACGACCGGGTCGGCGACACCTGCAAGATGCCCTTCTCTGTAAGACTTCAGCTCCAAAGCCGCATCTTTGAACCTTCTGTTGTATATTATCAGCATGTCCGGACAGACAGGATTATCCCTAAGCGACTGAACGCTTCGGTAACTGATCGAAGGCTTCATCAAAGAGGATCGTGAAACGGCATAGTAATGAACGCTCGAGCCGGTTAACGTGTCGTTATAGAGCAGAGAGTCGGCGCTCCTCCGAAACCCTCTCAATACGACCGGTTCCCTGTAATCGGTGACATCGAACAGCAAGACGTCATCCGAACCGAACCCCGACAGTTCGAAATGGGCGACGGCAGCCGTGTCTGGTCCAAAGAAATCGAGCCGTCCTCCGGAAGCCTTCAACATTCTCTCATAAAAGAGTTCGTACCATTGTATATACATTGCATTGTCTTCGGGTTTCACAACCTTGAAGTAGTTAGTTCCGTTCACCAAGTTCGAAACCTTACCCTCGAAGATCTTCATCGCACCCGGATTGTACTGGTAAGAGACAGTCCAGCTCGTTGAGCCGACATTGCTGTTGTTCAAAAAGAATTGAGCTGAATTGGATAGATGGGAAAATTTATACGGCCCGTAAGCAATCGTCCTCAAAAGTCCATTGGGACTCTTTACATCGGACAACGTGACTCCGTCTATGAACGTAGTGCCGCCGCCGGGATTGAGGTAACGCCAGTACCATCTGTTGTCGGCATGTTCCGAATCATAGAGGATGTCTCTTTCTATATGAACTCGGGCCGTATAAGAATCTACGGTTATGTCGTAATTGCCCGAATATGACAGCTGCCTATCTGTCATTCTATGAGGTACTCCTCCAAAGCTCCCTCCCCATGTGAGCCAGTAAACGTTTTCGTTGGAATAGGGATGTCTCAGGTACTCCTTCTTCGTGGAAGATGGATCTATATAGTCCGACCAGTTGTTCACACCGAGAGCATAGAATATCAACGAATCACCAGGCATAAACGAACCTACACTGCTCTTCACCATAATCGATATCGGCTCCATGTGATAGTCGTCCCGGAAGCTGCCTCCATTCGTTATGCTATCTGGTTGTGGAAGAGGCGCATTAGAAAACAACCTGAGCGTGCTTGGATCTACCTGAGATGGGTCTATGCCGGAGTTGTACAGATCGTCGTATGTTATACAATAGACTCCCGGCTCTTTGACCGATACCTTTACCCAGTTATTTGAGAGGGCGAATTCGAAAGGTTCCCTCGCCCTATTGACCGCATTTTCCCTTCGAGATGCAGCGACCGCCTCGTTCGAATCATTGACTACGAGATCAGAAACGAATGCGTCGCTCTCAACGCTCGGACCCCCCCGGCCGTTGAAGTGAAGCATTATTTCGACATCGCTCGCATATACGTAAATTCCTTTACTGCTGTCGAAAAGCACAGGGTAGAGATCTACGAAACATACGTGTTGCTTCCTCATTACTCCCGTGCCGCTGAGCCTGACGAAAGATGCTCCCCTGGCTATGTCGAATGCGTCGTCCACCCGCCCCGTTGTAAAGCCTCCGCCCCTCTCGAATAGAGGCACAGCAGTCACTCCGAGATCTACTTCTTTGACATTTATCAATTCGAGCTTCGGCTGATCACTCGAGGGAATCCTGAAAACAAATCTCTTCACAGGCAGAACGGGCATGCCTTCTTTTTCTTCCAATGCAAAATGACTAAGATGAACCAAAGAGTACCTGACCCCGCCCTTTTCGAATCGACCATTTATCTCCGGGCTGGGAATGTTGAACTCGACCTTGACACCGCTTTCATCCTGAGAAACGATCCTGTAGATCGTTTCGCCGGCATCGAGCGCGCTGGCGGCCAAAAAGAGCAAGGTAAAGACGATTAATCTTCTCAAAACATATCTCCCTGTTCCATCATTCTCAAAATCACTTCTCCGTTCAAAGGGCCGCTCATCTTCTCCACAACAGATAGGAAACGGTGAATATGGCAAAAACGAATTGAATGATCAGGTTCGAGCTGTCGAGAACTCTGCCGTGAGATATGATCCCCCTGTGACCCGGGAAAAATTTCTTGTTCTCAGGTATCTTTCCGAGCTTCCAGAGCAGATTTTCTAAATCGGGCAATATCGCAAAAATCATCCCAACAATAACAGTCGCCGTTATGGCACCGCCGAGGGCGAGCGCCACCACGACCGCAACGGCAAGCGAAATCTCAACGGCCACATTGTCGATATCATGATGAGGCAATACATCGAGCACAACATGGCTTCCCAACCCGAGAGCCGCTGCGGCTGCCGGATTGGGTGAATATACACCAATTATTGCACCTGCAGTAATATGAGTGAAAACGCACAAAGATTGTACCTCCGACGCTGTCTGATCAATCTATCGGTTCAGCCCTGTCTATGAGCATGATTGGAATATCATCTTCGACGGGGTACTTCAACCTGCAATTTTCACATATGAGGTAAGTGCCATCCTCATTCAAGGCCACGTTGCCCTTGCATTTGGGGCAGGCCAGAACCTCGAGCAGCTCCTTTTTTATCATTAAAAACCCTCCCAAAATAAAAATCCCTGATTATAGGAATACATATTCCCCATCAGGGACATGAGACACAGAAGTTTTTACATCTCTCAAACTGGCTTGTATTATTATAACGTATTGCGACATGTAAGGTCAAGGGCAAATAAAATAGAGACATTTTCTGTAGTACCACCGTCATGCACATCAGGTTTCCTTCAATCATTCGAGATCGAAAATCAGACACGCCTCATGATTATTTCTCCATACTATATAGGGGAACTTTTCTCTCTAAGCCTTGAAGATGCCCATACCTATGTATTTCTTCTCCCTGGCGGCAAGCAGCTCTTCTGGCGTCATTAGCTCCAGCTCACCGATCTCTTTGAGAATAAGACCTTTCAGCTTGTCGGCGTTGCCCTGAGGATTCCTATGAGCAGCTCCAGAAACCTCTTCTATTATACCGTCTATCACGCCGAATTCGAGACAATCTTTCGATGTCAATCTCAAAGACTCGGCGGCCTGCGGTGCCTTCTCTTTGCTCTTCCATAGAATCGCTGCACACCCCTCCGGAGATATGACAGAATATACGGCATGCTCCATCATGTACACCCTGTCACCGACAGCAAGAGCAAGTGCGCCACCACTACCTCCCTCACCTATTATCAAAACGAGGATCGGAGTCTCTATATCGAAAAAGCTTTTGAGATTTTCGGCGATCGCCTGCGGCTGTCCACGTTCCTCCGCTCCGACTCCAGGGTATGCACCAGGCGTATCCACGAAAAGGACTATAGGCAGTGAGAATTTCTCCGCCATCCTCATGAGTCTCAACGATTTTCTGAACCCCTCTGGGCTCGCCATTCCGAAGTTGCGCTCTATCTTCTGCTTCGTTGTTCTGCCCTTCTCATGTCCTATAAGGAAAAGGCTCCTCTCACCCATCTTTGCGATTCCACCTATTATAGCCTTGTCATCCATGAAGTTTCTATCACCGTGCAACTCCTCGAATTCATCGCACATCAAATCTATGTAATCCTTGGTCGTCGGTCTCAGTGGGTGACGAGCCAGTTGAACCTCTTCCCAGGGAGAAATATCCTTATAAATCTTACGCTCTAGCTCTTTGACCTTCTCCTCCAGTCTTCTCTTCTGATCCTTGGAAGCAGATCCTCCCAACCCCTCGAGCTTCTTCTCGAGCCTTACCAGAGGTTCCTCAAAAGGTAGCGCAAACCTTTCAAAATCAGGGCTCATACATTCCGCCTCTCGGTTTAAGCCCCATCGATTTCGGCTATCGACCCGGCATCGAGGAACTTTGAGCCGCCCTCAAAAATAATTGACATAAAAGATCTCCACTGTACGAGCGACTCCACCTTCAGGAATATAATTGTTCAAAAGGTCCTTAAAAAGGATTTTAATCCTCAGGTTATCCATGTAATCGAAACGAATGCCGGTGTCGAGATAACCTCTCCCCCTCGTTCTGTGAGTCAGGACTGCGCTGTCATTGTCATCGAAAGCTGCATTGTAATCAACCAGGATACTCATTCCGGGGAATACCTCCACTGCCGTTCCGCAGAATGCGTTGAGCCCCTTTTCGTCCCTCGTTTCGAGGGAGTAATTGATACCACAATGGAATGAAATATCTCTTATGGATCGATAATTCTTGCTTATCACTGCAAAGAACCCCTTCGATTTTCTTTCATACCTCTCTTCATCGTCAAGATACCTGTTCTCGCCCTGTGTATCAATGCCTATGGCCATGGCAGGATTCTTCTCACTCTCCTCCAGCATTCTCAACCTCACCTGAAAACCGGGCCTGTTGTTTACGGTAATCTTGCCCCTGCCAATGAATTCTTGAATGCCGAATGTTGCTCCAAGCATCAGCCTATCGTGAAATCCTATCTTCACACCGAATAAGGACCTATCCCTCCGTAGAAAAGGTAGCCGCCGTGAGGGAGTATGCCCGCCGTAGGGCTCGTTACCAGGTATAGTTCTTCGAAGCTCTGCGCAGAAGAGCTCATCGGTAAAACAGCGACAAAAGAAAAAGCGACGAGAAATATTGCAGCTAACCAAAAGGAATTTGCGAAGGTTTCTACGATCCCAGCTATGGTCCGATTCACCGGGGCACAGACCATTCTACAATGTAAACTCAACATTTTCCACCCCCCTTATCTTTTTTAACTCATCTACTATTCTCATATCGCACGAGACACGGGTGTTGCCAGCGCGAATAAAGTACTCCTTCGAACCGTTCTGTTTGAGGTGCAGTATAAGTTCCTTCTCCCCCTTGAACCTGCTCAGCACAGCCTTCAATTCTTCAAAGCTGTTCAACGCAAAGTTGTTCTTGCTAAGGGTGAGAACCAACCTTCGAGAAAGCGCCCCCAGAGCCTCCTCGATCGTATAGACCTCGTCTGCAATAATCTTCTTCGGCCCTTCGTCCCTCGCCGAAACCTTTCCGCGTACTATAACAATTCCCTCTTCCTGAATCCTGCTTCGGTACTTCTTGAAACAATCGGAAAAGGCAACAACCTCGTATGAACCGTACAGGTCTTCCATCGTGATAAAGGCCATCGGATTGCCTTTTCGGTCGTTTATCGTCTTTATCCTGGAAATGAGCCCCAGCAAAACAGCACTCTGCACCTTTGAACCGTTTGCAAGAGAGCGGCTATCGGCATTCGTCAATCGTTCAAGGACTCCTCTGTACCTGTCTAACGGATGTCCTGAAAAGTAGAAACCGAGAGACTCCTTCTCTCTGAACATCTTTTCCTCTTCATCCCATTCCTTAACAACCTCCATCTTTATCCCACCGTTCGATGTCTCCTGGTCGAAGAAGCCCAGCGAGACCTGTCCCTTGTCTCTGGCCTTCTGCCTCCTTTGAGCCTCAGCGAGAATGCGATCGATGTTGGCCATCATCTGTGCCCTGGAACCGCCTATTCCGTCCATTGCGCCGCTCTGTATAAGGTTCTCCAGCACCCTCTTGTTCAATGCATGGAGATCGACCCTATCGCAGAAATCCAGCAGATCTTTGAAGGGTCCTTCCGCCTCTCTCGCTTCTACGATCGCCTTTATAGTCTGCGCGCCCACATTCTTTATCGCTGCGAGGCCATATGTGATCTCATCACCCGAAAGGTCGAATCCGACACCGCCGACATTCACATCGGGAGATTGGACGAATAGCCCCATGTTCCTGCACTCGTCAAGCAGAACAATCAATCTGTTTGTATCACCCATGTCTGATGTCAAGGTTGCTGCCATAAACGCAGCGGGATAATGAGCCTTCAGGTAAGCTGTTCTCATCGTTACAAGAGCATAGGCGGCCGAGTGCGATTTGTTGAAACCGTAGCCGGCGAAGTTCGCCATGAGGTCGAATATCTTCTTTGCCTTCTTCTTCGACATGCCCCTCTCGACGGCTCCTTCGACGAATATCTCCCGCTGTTTCTCCATCACCTCCGGCTTCTTTTTTCCCATCGCCCTTCTAAGCAAATCGGCCTGGCCGAGAGTAAAACCGGCCAGTTCGCTTGCAACCTTCATAACCTGTTCCTGATAGAGGATCACTCCGTATGTTTCGCGCAGAATCGGCTCGAGCCTCGGATCCTCGTACTTGACTTTTTTCCTGCCGTGCTTGCACTCGATGAAATCGCTGACCATGTCGCTGCCGAGAGGGCCTGGCCTGTAAAGGGCGTTTACAGCTACGATATCCTCGAACTTGCTCGGCTGCATCTTGCGGAGAAGATCCTGCATGCCAGAACTCTCAAGCTGGAATATACCGACCGTACGGCCCGAACGCAGCAGCTCGAACGTCTTCTCGTCATCGAGTGGTACATTCTCTATGTCAATCTTTATACCCTTGTGCTTCTCTACGAGTTTGATCGTTCGGTCGATCTGCGAGAGCGTCTTGAGACCAAGAATATCTATCTTGAGAATTCCTATTTCTTCGAGGATTTTCATCTCGTACTGCGTAGTCACCTCGCCCTTGTTCGTTCTGAAAAGAGGTACGTGTTCGATGAGATTCGTCGGCGTTATAACAATACCCGCTGCATGAGTCGAAGCGTGTCTCGCCAATCCCTCAAGCGACAAAGACAGATCCATCCACTTTTTCACCTTGGGATCCTCGTCGTACATCTTCTTGAGTTCGGGCGTCGAATCTATAGCCTCGCGTAGATTCGAACCAACCTGAATCATCTTTGCAACCTTGTCGACTTCTCTCAACGGGATCCTCATTACACGCCCAACATCCCTCACTACAGCCTTTTTCGCCATACTCCCGAATGTTATTATCTGACAAACACTTTCGCTCCCGTACTTCTTTATAACGTATTCGATGACCTCCTGCCTTCTATCGTCGCTGAAATCTACATCGATATCAGGCATGGAAACCCTCTCGGGGTTTAGCAGTCTTTCGAAGATCAACCCGTGTTCGAGCGGGTTGAGCGACGTTATCCCTAGTACGTAACAAACAAGCGAACCCGCCGCTGAGCCTCTGCCGGGGCCTACGGGGATCGACATTTCCCGTGCAGTGTTGACGATGTCCCAGACTACGAGAAAATACCCAGAGAAATTCATCCTTGATATCACGTCGAGCTCGTAGCGCAATCGCTCTCTTACCTCTTCGGATACCTCCGGGAATCTCACATGGAGTCTCTCATCTACAAGATGCTTGAGATATTCGTCGGCATCTTTGAAGGGCTTCGGAATAGGGAATTCAGGCAGGTGATATCCGGTAAACTTGAGCTCGAAATTGCACTTTTCAGCTATTTCGAGGGTTGTCTCGATCGCCTCGGGATAATCGCCGAAAAGGCTCTTCATCTCTTCGGGTGATTTGAAGTAGGTCTCGGCGTTTGACCTCAGCATTCGTCTTTCATCGTCGAGGAATTTACCGGTCTGAAGACATAGAAGCGCATCGTGAGCCTCATGGTCTTCGGCCTTCCAGAAATGGCAGTCGTTCGTTGCTACGAGAGGTATGCCAAGCTCGGACGACAGTTTTGCTATCTTTGGAATTACGTTCAGTTCTTCGGGAATGCCGTGATTCTGAATCTCGAGGTAGAAACCGCCCGGTCCGAATATCTCTGACAATCTCCCCGCGAGCTCCTTCGCCTCATCCCATCTGTCCGCTAAAAGCAGTTGAGGTATCCCGCCCTGCAGACAGCCGCTCATCGCCACAAGTCCTCCACCGTACTTTTCGAGGAGATCGAGATCCACCCTGGGCTTGTAGTAAAAACCTTCGAGGTATGCTATCGATGAAAGTTTTATCAGATTCCTGTAGCCCTCTTCGTCTTTGACGAGAAGTGTGAGGTGATTGTTCCCCACCCGGCCGTCCGGCCTGCTTCGGTCACTGAGCCTACCCCTCGCTACATACGCCTCCATCCCAATTATCGGTTTGACGCCCTGCGCCTTCGCCTCCTTATAGAAGGGAATCGCCCCGAACATGTTCCCATGATCGGTAAGGGCCACAGCTTCCATATTCATCTCTTTGGCGGCCTTCACTATATCTTTGAGTCTGAATGCACCGTCGAGCAAACTATACTCTGAATGATTGTGAAGATGAACAAAATCCGCCTTCTTCATCCAATTCGCCCCCCGTTCTACATATTGCCGTATCACTCCGAGCCATTCGAGGCATGCTACAAAATCAGCAAACTCTATTCTATCAGAAGATCAAATTTAGCTACAGAGCTATTTCCACACTTGTCTACCGCCTCGACAATCAAACGATGATTACCGCCCGGCAACGACGATGGTACAGGAATATAGAGCCTATTACGGAACCCATCCCATTCGGAGACTACCCGCTTGCCGTCCATCTTGACATATGTAGCGTAGGGATCCACACCAGCGCCGTCATCAGAGATCGAGCAAAAAGGCACGGAGCTCCTAAAGAAACCGCTTCCTGCAGACCTCTTCTCACGGGATATCCTCTGTATCATCGGCGGAACACCGTCCTCGAAGAAAGCATATATGCCGGGCATTTCGACCTTGACTACGCCCTGGTTCATGAAGGGTGCCCCAATACATTTCCACCCCTTCTTATCGTCCCACTTGAAGAGCCCAACACGTTTGTCAGTAGAACAAATCACATCTAAAGGCCTTCTCAAATACTCCGGCCTGAAATCCAGGGAAAAAACCGGGCTGCGTCGTTTTATCGATCCTTTTGCTTTTCCCGGCTCGGTGACCTCTCTTGTGACGAGAAGAAGGGGCTTCACCAGAGAAGGCGCCCTCACTGCCATCCCCCCGTCACCAAGCTTCAATGTCCCTTTGGATCCGCTTCGAAGGAGAAGGGCCCTCAAAGCGAAAACCGACTCGAACCGGACATGTCCCCAGCCGTAACCTCTGATCTCGAATACATTGACACCGTTTCGCAGGCTGTCCCGGGGAAACAATGCATAGACTTCCCTGGGCCCTACCATAAAAACCTCGGCGGTATCCCCCCCACCATGTTCTGCTCTATATACATGAGGAATGCCCTCGATCGTATAGTCTGATTTGATCAAGAGGCCGAATTCGTCCATCGTCACAAAAGGAGTGAATTCACAATATACATTATCTCGAATCTCTCCGTTCATTACTCCATCAACCTCTGCCACCTCGCTCGATCCGCCAGAAAAATAGTAATGAACGCAGGCGCCCTCATCGTCCGTCACATCAAGTCTGAAGAGCCTCGCCACGCCGACCTCCGATGCACTTCCTCTCAAATACCTTCCATAGGGGGAAAGAAAGACCTCGCGCATAGAGCTGTCGGAAGGAATGAACTGATATAGACGATTCTGGGTCTTGCCGCCGTCGGCATCATCTGAAAGTACGATCACGTCGTTCGAGCTCTCAAGCGCCACGGCGGTCCTGACACGAGGATACCCGTGCATAAAGAAATAGAATCGTCCAACGGACTCATTTCCGGCGAGATCGCGTGCGACGATCTTGCCGCTATGAAACCCCATAGAAAGGCAATCAACCGAATCTCTCCCGCTGTTCTTCCCGTTCGAAAGGGCGACGATACCGCTGCCCATTCTGTCGGCCCTCGTAGAACCCCGCCTCTTGAAGAGCAATGTTGGACGGCGTTCGAACCCCCCCGTGTAATTGTCAAATTCGAGAAAGACCTCCCTCGATTGAGAATATGCGAAACGATCGTTCTCCAGCCTGTAAATCCTAACACCATCGATATAGAGTTCTACGGAAAAGGGTGCCAGATGATAGCGCCCGTACCCCTGCTCGTCCCATATTACGGCGCCAAAACCGAATTGCCCCTCCATCTGAAGAGTATCGGGCAGAATAAACTCGTCCTCTGCGGCAACGTCGAAATAAAAATCCCTCTGCACAGGATACCCGTTAACCAGGCTCCCATCTTTAAGTGGCACTACCTCGAGAGACATGATAATCGGAGAAACCTTGTCCGGCACTCCGTATACGAACCCCGGGTTGAAAGGCCTCTCTTGTTGATCTCTCAATTCGAAGTGCAGATGTGCAGCCGATGTACCCGATCTCCCCGAATAGCAGATCGTCTCTCCCGGCGAACACCTGTACAAAGAATCGGAAATCTTTATATCACAGTACGACGTCTCCCTCTCAAGCCTCCAGTAGTAGGCCACAGAATCGCACTTCCTGTTGAAATCGGAAAGGTGAGCGTAAACGGCCGTGTTCCCATCGTCGAGCTTCAGATAGAGGGCCTTGCCATATCCCTGGGGAGAGATCTTCAGCCTGGCGACGTACCCCTCATTTACGGCGAGGCACGGTATGCCTGTCCTTCCAAAGGTTCTGATATCAAAACCCGCATGGAAATGACCTTCCCGGTACTCTCCGAAGGTCGAGCTGAGCAGTTGATTGCTCGCTATTGGCCAAACGTACGTTTTGCCCTCTTGTTTGGGGGATTGCCCCAATAAAGCGCTTGAAAACAAGGAGAGTGTAACGATAAGTAGCCTTGAAATGTATCTATACCTTTTCATATGCATTCGAAATTAACACTCGCGAGGTATCATGTCAATGCAGCTTTAAAAGGATTGCGTAATTGAATATTTTTTGCTAACTTTCTTCATTGATGAGTTGATGCAGTGAAGATCCACTCCGGGTTTCAAACGGATAAGGGGTAAATGGAAGATGCTAAGAACATTGAGAGAAAACACTAAAACCATCCTCTGGATAGTTATTATAGCCTTTGTAATATCGATATTCGCAATCTGGGGAATGAACCTCAAGAGCCCACAGTCACGATACAAGGACAAGGGAATCGTAGGCTATGTCGACAAGGAACCTATTTCGAGCCAGACCTATTCCAACGTGATTAATCAGCTTTACGCACAATTGAGGAAGGAAAAGGGAGAGGATTACAATCCGAGCAAGGCTGAAGACAAAATATTGCGGGAACAGGCGTGGGAATTCCTCGTCAAGAAGATTTTGATAACCAAGGAAATACAAAAACTCAACATCAAAGTATCGGACGACGAACTCGTAACATTTCTCAAAACCAACCCGCACCCCTCTCTTAAAAAGGTATTCAAAGACAAGAACGGCAACTTCGATTATCAGGCATACCTCAAGGCTCTGGCCGACCCGAATATGGACTGGACCGAGCTGGAGAACTGGGGTCGCTCGGTACTTCCCGAGACGAAACTTCAACTATATCTAGCAGGCCAGATCCATATCACCGAAAAGGACATACTGGACAGATTCAGGGAAAACAACCTCGAGATGAAGGCCGAATACGTTAGGGTGCCCTTTACCGAGGAAAAACCTCCATATCAACCGGGTGAAGATGAGATCGCAAAAAAATACAACGAAATAAAAGACGAGTTCAAAGACCCCGAAATGAGAAAGATCAGTATCATCAAGATAGACAAGAAGCCTTCACCAGCAGACGAATCAGATGCAAGGGAAAGGGCGATCGAGCTTCGCGACGAAATCCTCAAGGGCAAGGATTTCGCCGAAGCAGCCAAGGAAGCATCCGATGACGACATTACTGCGCCGAAAGGCGGAGACCTCGGTTTCATCAAGAAGGGGGACATGGTCAAGGAGTTCGAAGATGTTGCATTCTCCCTGAAGGCGGGCGAGGTCAGCGAGCCGGTAAGAACCAACTACGGTTATCATCTGATAAAAGTAGATGAGAAAAAGTTCGAAAACGGAGTCGAAAAGCTCCATGTTCGTCACATCCTGATAAAAGTTGAACCCGGGTACGAAACCATGGATTCACTTACGACCCTCGTGCAGGATCTATCAGAGGCCATCGTGAAGAAGGGATTCGAGAAGGCAGCCGAGGAGTATAAATTGAAGGTGCTCACGCCTCCTCCGTTCCCTCAAGGTTCGTTCATCAAGGACCTCGGATATGTACCTCAGGTTATCTCCTTTGCATTCAACCATCCTGTGGACAAGATAAGTGCCGGAATTGATACAGACGCTGCAATCTATTTCGTCAAGGTCGTGGACAAGATTCCCGCCGGGGTCAAACCTCTAGAAGAGGTCAAGGACATCGTAATAGCAAAGATAAGGGAGCAGAGGAAAATAGAAAGGGCTCTGAAGGTGGCAAAAGAGATAAGGAAAGAGGTGCTGGCTGGAGAAAGTCTCGAAAAAGCCGCCCATAAGGCCGAACTTGAAGCCAAGGAAACGCCTTACTTCAAACTACATGACACAATACCGAATATCGGTACCAACACGGCCTTTGCCGAAGCATGTTTCCTTCTTCCGCCCAGCAAGGTCAGCCCGCCGATCAAGGGGGTTTCCGGCTATTTCATCATAATTGTCAAGGACAAGAAACAGCCTAACATGGACGATTATGCAAAACAGAAAAAGGAAATCATGCTGAAGCTGCAGGACGAGAGATCATCACGCTTCATTGCCGACTGGTATGATCAGATAAGAAAAAATTCAAAGGTGGTTGATTTGAGAGAAAGAACTCTCAACTAATAGGCTCTGAGGGAAAAAAAAGAGCAAACAAAGTCGAAAAGGGGTTCGCCGTAAAGGTCAACCCCTTTTGTCTTCTCCCTCTTTTATATCGGAGTCCTTTGATTCTATCTCGTCACTGATTTCTCTCGTAGCCTTTTTGAATCGCCTGATCGATTTCCCCAGCGCTTCGGCTACATCGGGCAACCTCTTGGGACCGAAGAAGAGAAGAATCAGAATCAGAATGATGACGAGCTCCGACCAGCCAATAGGGCCAATCAAGAGGAAAACGGGCTTGAAAGTTATACCAATAATGGAAAGATCCATTTCACGACCCCTTTAATCTAATAATACAGTCTCAAAAGAAAAGCAACCGCAATTATTCCGAGAACGCTGATCAAATTGACCTTTAGCGAGAAACCGATCGTAAAGGTCAAAATTATCAAATCTATGTGGACGGGACCTATGACGAATTCCTTGCCCGTAGTGAACAATTCCCTGATAACATTGTCCTGAGGAAGAATCAACCCGATGATCTCTCCCAGAACGCTGCCAAGGATAACACCAAGAAAAAAGATCAATGCGATTGTTCCTATTCTTCTCCTCGATGGCAAAATTTCACTCCTCCGGCCGATAGATAGAAGAACCGATCCTCAAGCTGTAAATATCAGAGCCTATTATCAGAGTTGCATCAACTACCGATCTCTCGCTCTTCTGTTCCACCACTTGTTTGACCCCCGTCAATCTTGAAAGTTTCTTCATCAGATTGGGATTGCCTCTCCGATCGATGAGTATCGACTCCCTATAATCGAAACGGTCTGCATTGTCAACGATAAGAACATCCACACCGAACTCTCTCAACATAAGAGCGACGGCGGACGCTACACCATTAACCCCTGTACCGTTTAGAACTGCAACCTGACAGGGAACATCGGAATACACCTTGCCATCGTCACGAAAGATCCAACGAACCGAAATGGAAAATAGCACCAGGGTAATGAGGATCGCAAAAGTGATCTGCTCAAAAGACACTCTGCTTGAGCGTTTCTTCTTTGTCTTTTTACTCAAAACTCCGCGCCAATCCTTCCCGATACCTCAATAAAAGCAAATCAAGCGAAATAGGGCAGAAGTTTCTTATAGCTGTCTTCCAGGGCTTCCGAGACGACCCTTGTATCGGCCAAGGTCGTCATGAAATTAGTATCCCCGTTCCATCTTGGAACCATATGAAAGTGAAGATGCCCTACAATTCCTGCGCCCGCGCTGCTACCCCTATTGACACCGATATTAATCCCATCGGGTTTGTAAGCTCCATCGATAGCCTTTTCACACAACTTCAGGAGCGTTATCAGCTCATTTGCCTCTTCTTCTGTCAACTCGGCCAATCTATCGATGTGTCTTTTCGCTACGACCATTACATGCCCACTCGTATAGGGAAACGAATTCAGAATGATAAACCAATTTTCACCACGCTTCAGGATTCCCACCTTTTCGTCCTCCTCTTTCTGTATCTCACAGAAGAGGCACCCCTTCCCCTTCTCCAGAGAAAAATACTTGCTGCGCCACGGCGCGTAGATTCTATCAACCACAGTGCATCAACCTCTCGGCTTCTCTTAGCTGGTCCAAAGTGTTGATCCCGAGGATCTCGTCTTTCTGGTCGCTTCGAAATGCGCTGACCATCTTGCCCTCTCCTTTCAATATTCCGACAACGTCGGTGAGATAATATTCACCCTGAGCATTCTTCCTGTCAACCTTTCTAAGAGCTTCGAACATCTCGCCTCCATCGAAGCAGAAAATGCCGCTGTTGATCTCGGAGATCTTCTTTTCATCCTCCGATGCATCCTTCTCTTCGATAATTTTCATAAGTGAACCGTTCGTGTCCCTCACGATTCTGCCGTACCCTGTGGGATCGTCAAGGACAGCGGTAAGCACCGTTACAACTGCATCCTGCTCGACATGGTGATCGATAAGGCCTGACAGGGTCTCAGCCCTTAGAAGCGGAGTGTCACCGTTTAAGACGATGATAACGCCATCGAACCCCTTCAAAATGGGCCCTGTCGAAAGTACGGCATGAGCGGTCCCGAGCCTTCGTGCCTGAACAGCGAATTCGACAGGCTCGCCTTCAAGCTCTGCCTTGACAGATTCGGCCTGATGTCCCACGACGACAACAAACCTCGAAGGTTCAATCTTAGAAACCGTTTCGACGACCCTTCTTATCATCGTCTTCCCGCAAACCTTGTGCAGAACCTTGGCTATGTTCGACTTCATCCTCGTGCCTTCACCGGCGGCAAGAATGATCGCCGCTACGTCCTTATTGCCATCCATACCTGCTCCATTCGGGAAACTCGAGGAGAATATCCTTCACGGACCCATCGTTCACCTCGAGGGCGAAATTGTCGATCAGCCTCGTAGCACCCAATCTGCCCGCTACCGCTATGAGAATCTTTCCCTCAACCGCCTTGACCGGAGTAAGGGTGGCCCCTTCGACGATCTCTGCATAGTCGACATTTATTTCTGCCCCCTTCATGATTGCAAGCATCTCGTCTCTGATAGGTTCAACCCTTCTCTCGCCGGAAACGATCAATTCCTTCGCCCTACTGAGCGCTTCAAACAAAGCGACGGCGCGCTTCCTCTCGTCGGCAGACAGATATACGTTCCTCGAACTCATAGCCAATCCGTCCTTCTCTCTCACTATGGGACCGAGTACTATCCTGACAGGAAAATCGAGATCGTATGTCATGCGCTGGACGATGACGGCCTGCTGGGCGTCCTTCTGCCCAAAGAAGGCTTTGTCGGGACGCACAATATTGAACAGCTTTGCCACTACGAGCGCAACACCATCGAAGTGTCCCGGTCTGAAGCGTCCACAGAGAGTTTCGGTCATCCCCCTGACCAGC
>NATK01000028.1 GCA_002085285.1 Candidatus Latescibacteria bacterium 4484_7 | reverse complement strand
AGGGTGCTTACAGGCTGAAGAACGAATTGTTCGACACTGCCTTTCGGCGTTTCAAGGGGGACGCGAGTCTCAGGGGTGAGTTCGATAGGTTCGTAGAAAAGAACGCCTCCTGGCTCGATGACTATGCCCTTTTCGTAGTGATAAAGCGATTGAACGAAGGTAATCTCGTTGAACGGGAGAGATTCCTTCAGTTCGTCTTCTACAGGCAGTGGGGGGCGTTGAAGCGCTACTGCAACGAGAAGGGGATCAGGCTCATCGGAGACATCCCGATCTATGTTAGTTTCGACAGTGCTGATGCGTGGAGTAACGGCGGCATTTTCAAGCTTGGAGAGGATAAGAAGCCTCTCTTCGTTTCAGGTGTTCCTCCCGATTACTTCAGCCGGACAGGCCAGCTCTGGGGGAATCCCGTTTACAACTGGGATGTGCTGCGTGAGAGGCGTTTCGATTGGTGGGTCGAGAGGATGAGGCACAACCTCGAGCTTTTCGACATAGTGAGGATCGATCATTTCAGGGGTTTGATAGCGTACTGGGAGGTAGAGGCCCACGAGAAAACCGCAGTGAACGGCAGGTGGGTGCCTGTGCCTTATGACGATTTTTTCAGTGTGTTGAAGGAGAGTTTCCCGGGGCTTCCCTTTATTGCGGAGGACCTCGGTGTAATCACGGACGACGTGAGGGATGCGATGTGCCGGTACGATATTCCGGGGATGAGGGTGCTTCTCTTTGCCTTTGGCGAGGACAACCCCAAGCATCCCTATCTACCTCACAATTACATACCCTCGTGCGTCGTCTATACGGGCACGCACGACAACAATACGGTGAGGGGATGGTTTGAGCGCGAGTCGGATGCGGAGGAGCGCAAGCGCTTCTTCGACTACATCGGCAGAAGGGTCGGGCCCGAAGAAGCACCCGAGGAGATGATGCGTCTCTTGATGATGTCCGTTGCCGATACGGTTATTGTTCCGATGCAGGATGTTCTCGGGCTCGGTGAAGAAGCGAGGATGAACAAGCCTGCCACGGGTGACGGCAACTGGCTGTGGAGACTCGGCGCAGGAGCTCTTTCGAAAAAGGTCGAAGAGCGTCTCTTCGGTATGACGAGGGTTTATGGAAGGGCTGAGGCGGGCGGAGAAGAAGGCTCATGAGGAGAGCGCCTGTTCGCGCAGAGAGGCGGGGCAAGGAATTCTTCCAGAGTAAGCATCTCAACGGTTGAAGAGAAGAGTGCTCGCCCGGGCAAGGGACTCTTGCAAAATGGGTGCGAGCGCCGCTATCTCTTGAGAAATCTCAATACGACATTGACGATGACGGTCAGAAGAACGCTTAGGATTATGAAGCTTACCAGAGGAAAGTAGAAAGCGAAGTTTTTTCTCTCCACTTTGATATCGCCGGGCAGATTGCCGAACGGGACACCGATCTTTGCGAATCCCAATATGATAAGGCCGAGGATCACGAGACCGAGGCCCAGTAGAACGATCGTCTTGCCGATGCTGGAAAACATATACTTTGCTCCTCACAACAAGAAATTCATTTCGCTAACCGCCGGCAACATTAATTAAATGACGACAGAATCATGAATTGTCAATATTTTTACAAAAAATGGTTGACAGGGGTGAAATAATTATTAATAATGAAAATGATTACTATTTACTATTATGATAAAGAAGAATGAAATAAGACTTACCAGGCAGAGAAAAGTTATTCTCGAAGAGCTCAAGAAGATGAAGAGCCACCCTACGGCGGACGAGTTGTACGAGGTGGTCAGAAATAGGCTTCCGAGAATAAGCCTCGGGACCGTATATAGGAATCTTGAGTTTCTCTCGCAGAGGGGTATGATAAAAAAGATCGAGGTCATGGGGAAGCGGATGCGGTTTGACGGGGAGACGAAAGAGCACGCACATGTAAGATGTGCCGTTTGCGGCAGGATAATCGACCTGACCGATATTCGAAACCTTGGAGCACTTACCAGAGAGATTTCACGAAAAACAGGTTTTGAAGTTTTTTCGAACGAGGCGGAGTTCCTCGGTATTTGCCCGGATTGCAGGAAAAAGACCTCGGGCGCTCGTGTAAAATCAAGGAATTCCGGAGGCGGTACCGGAACATCGAAGTCTGTCAGGAAGCGTTCCGGTAAGGACAGCTCAAGCGCTTCCACATTTGGAACCGAAGCAATGAAATCCTCTTCTTTGAAGAAGCTCTCGGCCAGCCTCGATCGGCTGTACGAAGAGTACAACGACAGGAGATTCGTAGAGCCTGATCCGCTGCAGTTTCTCTACCCCTTCGAAGAAAAGGCGGACAGAGAGGTCGTGGGTATCATCGCCTCGTCTCTCGCATTCGGCAACATCAAGCAGATCATAAGGAGCGTAAGCCTTGCTGTAGATATAGTTTCTCGTTCTCATACCACGAGCCCTGCCGATTTTGTAGTTCATGAGAAAAGGAGGGATCTCGAGCATCTGTTCGGCGGATTCACGCATAGATGGATCAAGGGCAAGGATATGGCGAACCTGCTCCTCAACACGGGAAGGCTCATGAAGGAATACGGAAGCCTCGAGGGGGTTTTCGAGGAATCGATGAAAATGAACGGGAGCGATATCGTTGGGGCTGTGTGCGATTTTGTCGAGAAAATGAACGAGGGACAAAGCGGCGGATTCGGCAGGCTGATTCCCGTCAGTGGAAACAAGAGTGCTTGCAAGAGGATAAATCTTTTCCTCAGATGGATGGTGAGACGCGACAATGTCGATCCGGGGGGTTGGGAGGCGGTGAAACCGGCGGCACTGATTTGTCCTGTGGATGTGCATATATTTAGGATTGCGCGTGCGCTCGGATTCACTAAGAGAAAAACGGCCGATCTGAAAACGGCCGTCGAGATAACCGAGGCATTCAAACGAATATCTCCCGGCGACCCGGTCAAATACGATTTTGCACTGACAAGGTTTGGTATTAAGGGTGAACTGTCCTACGGCGGGCTATTAAGAAGGCTGGCTCGCTGAGATGAGCGTGGGATAGTGTAGAGAACAGCCTCTTGAATCAAGAGGGCGATAGAGGAGCAGACGGTGATCGAATTTGCGAAAGAATTCTTGCTTGTCTTCTGGGGGACGATAAAAGAAATGTCTCCCTTTCTCCTCTTCGGCTTCCTCGTAGCCGGCATCCTTGCGGTATTTTTCGAGTCGGAGTTCATCGAGCGGCACCTCGGAGGAAGAGGGATAAGGCAGGTCTTCAACGCTGCGCTCTTCGGTGTACCGCTGCCGCTATGTTCCTGCGGCGTGATACCCGTGGCGGCATCGCTGAAGAAGCACGGTGCAGGTTCGGGAGCGACGGCCTCTTTTCTCATATCGACTCCGCAGACCGGTATTGACAGTATTATGGTGACCCTTAGTCTCCTTGGGCCGGTTTTCGCGGTGTTCCGCCCTATCGTCGCCTTCGTGAGCGGTATCCTTGGAGGCGTGCTGGTCAATCTCCTCGGAGACGAGCCGCCCGAGGAAGAGATCGACGAGGGCGCTTTGTGCAAGAACGATTGCTTCGTGGACGGCACGTTTGGCGGAGAAGATACGAGGTCGCAGACGTCGCATGACCACGAAGCCGCGGCATCCGTCGAGGCGGGCGGAACAACAATGATAACAGACAGTCTGATGATGGAAGGCGAAAACGATGATCTTGGCGGAAATGCTTTTGCCGCGGTGCCAGTCACAGACTCGTTTTCAACGAAGAGCAGCCGCACGATGAAGAGGGTACGATTTGCATTGAAGTACGGATTCTTTACGCTGCCCAAGGACATAAACAAGACGCTCATCGTAGGGATTGTGGTAGCGGCGGGAATCTCGGCCCTCGTGCCCGACGACTATTTCTCGGGGGTGCTCGGAACGGGGCTGCTATCCATGCTCGTGATGATGGCTGTCGGGATACCGATCTATGTCTGTGCCACCGCGTCCGTGCCCATTGCTGCGGCGCTTATGATGAAAGGGATCTCGCCCGGGGCTGCGCTCGTTTTCCTCATGACGGGGCCTGCGACGAATGCCGCCACAATTTCGACGATATGGAAGATTATGGGAAAGAGGAGCGCAGTGATCTATCTCGCCACGGTTGCAGTCTCGGCGCTTGCCGCAGGAGCCGTATTGAACGAAATCCTCGGTACAGGCTACACGACCGGGCTGAGCACGAAAATGTGGATGATACCGGGGTGGCTCGGTACCGCTTCGGCGATTGCGCTCGTTGCGGTACTCGCCGGTACATTTTCAAAGCCCACCAAAGTTGGGAGTGTAGAGATGAAAGAAGGTCTGAAGAAACTCGTCATAAGGATTAACGGAATGACATGTGAGCATTGCGCAATGAGTATTCGCCGTGCCCTCCTCGAAACGAAGGGAATCGAATCGGCCGAGGTGGATGCGAAGGAGGCACGTGCAATCGTTACAGGAGGTGATTTCGATTTCGAAGCGATCAAGTTTTCCATAGAGTCGCTCGGTTACGGCGTCGAGGGAATCGAAGAGATGTCGTAGCCGGATATGTCGGCATTTGCCGAAGCAGAGTGCGGGAGGGAATTCCCGCGAGCCTTGAATGGGAAGGAGAAAGAATCGATATGGAACTCAAAGGATCACAGACAGAGCAGAATCTGCTCAAGGCGTTTGCAGGCGAATCGCAGGCCCGGAACCGCTACACCTATTTTGCGAGCGTAGCAAGAAAAGAAGGGTATATGCAGATATCGGCCATCTTCGAAGAGACGGCCAACCAGGAGAAGGAACATGCCAAAAGGCTGTTCAAGTTCCTCGAAGGGGGAGAAGTCGAGATCACGGCGTCGTTTCCTGCGGGTGTCATAGGTACGACAGCGGAGAACCTCAAGGCAGCCGCGGCGGGTGAAAGTTACGAGTGGAACGAGATGTATCCCGGCTTTGCGAAGGTTGCGAGAGAAGAGGGATTCGAAGCCATCGCCATGGTGTTCGAAGCGATAGCGGTCGCCGAGAAGCAGCACGAGAAGAGATACAACGAGTTGAGGGCGAACATCGAGAACGACCGCGTCTTCAAGCGCGATGAAAAGGTGATCTGGCGCTGCCGCAACTGCGGATACCTGCACATTGGCACAGAAGCCCCTGAACAGTGCCCCGCCTGCGCACACCCGCAGAGCTATTTCGAGATACTCGGTGAGAATTGGTAGGAGTGTTGAATAAAGGTGTTGTTTTGGGCTTCCGGGGCGAAAACATGACGTTTCAAACCGGATAAAGTAGGAGGTAGAGAAATGACTGAGAAACTCCAGGTTTACAAGTGTGAGAAGTGTGGGAACATCGTCGAGGTACTGCACGAGGGGGCCGGACAGCTCGTTTGCTGCGGCGAACCGATGAAGCTGTTCGAGGAGAAGACGGCCGATGCTTCGACGGAGAAACACGTCCCCGTCGTCGAGAAGATCGACGGCGGCTACAAGGTCAAGGTCGGAAGCGTCCCTCATCCGATGGAAGACCAACACTACATAGAGTGGATACAGGTGATCGACGGAAGCGGCAACTCGTACAGAAAATTCCTCAACCCGGGTGACGAGGCCGAGGCCGTTTTCGAGATAACCGCTGCCGGCATTTCGGCTCGCGAGTACTGCAATGTACACGGCCTGTGGAAAGGGGAGGAGTGATCGGCGATGATTAACGAGAAGATCAGGAAGGCTTTCAACGAGCAGATCAACCACGAGCTATTTTCGGCTTACCTGTACTACTCGATGGCTGCTTACCTTCATTCCATAGGACTCGATGGTATGGCTCAGTGGATGCACGTTCAGGTGCTCGAAGAGATGCTTCACGCGCAGAAGTTTTTCGATCACATTGTGGAGCGCGACGGCAAGGTCGAGCTCGAGGCGATCGAGAAGCCCCAGCTCGAGTGGATATCGGCGCTCGAGGTGTTTCAGGCTGCCTACAAGCACGAGCAGTTCATATCGGGCAGGATAAACGATCTGATGAAGCTATCCCGTGAAGAGAACGACTATGCCTCTCAAGGGATGCTCCAATGGTTCGTAGATGAACAGGTCGAAGAGGAATCTTCGACCTCAAAGATCGCACGGCAGCTCGAGCTCATAGGCGAGACGGGCAATGCTCTGCTCATGCTCGACAAGGAGCTTGGAGCACGAGCATACAAGCCTCCTCAGGCGACCGGCGAGTAAAACCGGTTCGGCTCTGAATGCACGAATCTTAAGGGGACGGCTGGGCGGTCGTCCCCTTAAACATTTTGTTTGCTCTCCGCATTGCAATTATGATAGCCGGGACTCGCAGAGATCCAGGTGAAGGGCGGCACCGTTCGGTTGTTCGGAGATTTTTTGCTTGCATTTTCAATGTTTCTGTTATATATATAAGAATGGAAAGTGAAGGGAACGGAAAAAGACCCGGCCTGCCTCGGGCCCGCGGTCTGGACCTTCAAATCATTCTGCCAAACCGATAGAATCGATATCGCTCGAGCTGCATCGCTTTGTGGTGGCCCTGGTGGAGGATTGTAAAGATGCGCATGTTATATTTGCATAATGAAGTTCCTGGAGAATTGTTGAAACGCATGATGCGGTTGATGGCTTCGGCACTTGAGGCTTTGCCTTTTTGTTCATCTGTATTGCCCGGGGTTGAGGATTGCTGTATCGGATCTTCTTATACTTTCGATTATAGTCTATGGTGCAGACGAAGGGCTATCTGCGGGCGACATCGGGCCGATTCTTGTTTCTGAATTTCCCGTTCCTGCACATTACGGTTACCCGGCGCCAATTCTTTTATCAAATAAATCGAACGCTGCCTTTCTCGTTTGGGCGGAAGACAGAGATTCTGTATCCGCCGTGATAGCATATGCGGCAAACAGGTACGGCGTTCCCCTGTGGGATTCCTCTGGTGTGGAGATTTGTAGCGGCCTCGAGGCGAAGTACGGGCCGCACGCCGTTGCAACGCCGGACGGAGGGTTGATCGTTGGATGGATCGAGAGGGGCGCGGAGAGCTGGATCCTTGCAGCAAGAAAGCTCGATAGATACGGTTCGCCCGCATGGCAGGGAAAGCGAACCGTAATCAGTTCTGCTCTCGTCGATCCGGAGGCATTCGATATGGCGGCTGATTCGAGGGGTGGAGCGTTCTTGGTGTGGAGGGTTCGTTCAGGCCGGAGTTCTGCGGTCTTTGCTGCGAGAGTAAGCGGTAACGGGTCTGTTGTACCCGCCGTCAATGGCGTGTGCATAAGCTCTCGTGACCGAACGGTGTTCGGCCCGCGCATCGCTTCAATTGGCGGAGAAAGTGCGATAGTTACATGGATGGAGTACAGAGGCGGCGATTGGGATATCGCAGCCCAAAGAATAGATGCGAGATGCCTCGTTCGCTGGAAGATAGGCGCAGTTTCTGTGTGCAGCGCGGAAGGAGATCAGGGAAGAGAGGATATCTGCGGCGATGGAATGGGAGGAGTCGTCGTTGCATGGATGGACCAAAGGGAAGGCAACTGGGATATCTACGCTCAGAGGCTCGATGGAAACGGCAATAGCATGTGGCGCACTGAAGGTGTAAAGGTCTCGGCTGCCACCTTCGATGAAGGTTATCCGCACGTAGCCATGGCCGGCAAGGGGCGTGTGCTCGTTTCCTGGGTAAGTGTGAGCCCGGAGGAAGAGGTCACTGCAGAGGCGAAGGCCGCGGATGTCGATCCCTACACCTTGATTTTTCCAATCCCTTATTACAGCAGAAGGTATATCGGTGGTATCGGTGTGGGGCACCTCAGAGGTGTAGAGCAAAATGTCTCTAACTTTCTCTTTGCAAGCTGCATGGAAGGAGAAGGCCGCACAGGGCTTCACGTAGCCGCCGTCGGGTCGGATGGGGCTCTTCTATGGGGTGGAAGTATCCGCGTGAACGATGCAGCGCGTTCAGCGTGGTATGAAAGTATAGTTTCGAGCGACGAAGGCTCGACGATGCTCGGCTGGATGGATCGGGAGAAAGACAACACTTCGGTTTGTGCTGCATCTATAGATGGTGCTGGAAAATTCACTTTCAAATCACACGATTTGATTCATGGTTGCGGAGGGAGCTATATCAGCCATACAGAGGTCGTTTGTGACGGTGACAACGGTGCATTCTTGAGCTGGCTCGCCTGGACGAGGTATAGCGTATATCTATATCTGTGGAGGTTCGAAAGGGACGGGACGGAAGGATTCGCAAACTTCGTCGACTATAGTGTGGTAAAGAGCGAGGTGTCGATCGGTCTCTTCTGGCGGGCCGACGACGCCTTGAAGCATCCTGTTTTTTCGGTGGAGCGGGCAGACAGCTCAGGAACGTTTCGCAAGACGGATCTCGTGCCGAGAAGAAAGAACGGGTGGCGATACGGCATCGTCGATTCATCTGTAAGGCCTGGAGAGGCTTATAGGTACAGGGTGAAGCTATTCTCGGGGGGCAATGGAATCAGGCTCTTTCAGACGGATCCGATAAAGGTGCCGACCGTCCGGGCGAAGCTCTACCAGAATTACCCCAACCCGTTCAATTCCCGGACTGTGATACCTTATCTGGTCGGGGAGAAGGGGATCGTGAGCATAGAGTTGTTCGATATTTCCGGCAGAAGGATCAAGACGCTGATGAAGGGCAGTACGAGTGTCGGCTACCACAGGCTCTACTGGATGGGCGACAACGATAGGGGGAAAAAAGTTTCTCCAGGGGTTTATATAGTGAGACTCGAGAGCGCAGGCTCGGAGTCTGCGAGGAAGGTCGTTCTGGTTAGATAAGGGCAGCGGGCTCATTCTTGGAGTCTGCGAGGAAGGTCGTTCTGGTTAGATAAGGGCAGCGGGCTCATTCAATATTGACACTGACGTTCGGTACCCGCTGGGCGGCCCAAACGGCGCCGACACGCCCCTGGCAGTGAGCAACGATCTCCATCACCCACGATTCATTCGTTCAGTGTCTTCACTCCAGCTCCCCTGCACGAGGTCGTCGTAAGGAAAACGCAGTTTTTGAGCAGGGATTTGTCGAGGTTGGCGTACTCACTGCTCGTGATGATCTCGATGTCGAGGTCTTCGCGGTTGGTCGATTCTTTTATGTATTGGAGTGAGTTTTTTACGATATGAAAGCCGTTGTAAGTAAAGATCGAGTATTCGACCATCTCGCATTGTGGGTTAACGAGATAGAGGCATGAACATTGCGGATGTGTCTTTATCGTGTGCTTGAGCTGTGTGATGATCACCTGCGCTCTTTCACCGTTTTCCCACATGAGCGATGTCTTGGAGGCAATCGCCCCTATATTCGACGCTCCCACCACGATTGCTACTGCAACGGCGATCGTCTTTTCCAGCTTCACGTCGGAGCGTTCGGCGAACAGGCCGAATCCCGCTCCCACGAGAAGGGCGATGAACGGCATTGCATTGTAGACGTAGAGCTCGCTCACGTGGTTGAGGAGGAATGCAGGGAAGAGGGCGAGTATCGAGAAGGCAAACGCCAGAAGTACGGCCTTGTTTTTCCTCAGGCGTGCCAATCCGCATATAGTTGGAACGACAAAGATCGCGGCTACTGTGATATATATGGAAAATCCAGCGGCGTGCCCTGTCTTTGCCGCCGTGTAAAGGGTGACCGTCGATATCGGTGAAGCCGCCGCTGTAAACAGGAGAGCGAGGTTCCTCGCGATGTTGAACCCTATGTGAAAGTTGTACGGATTCGAGCCGAACGCCGCCCTCGAAGTTACGACCTGTGAACGAACGAATAGGTAAGAGAGTGTAACTGCAATATAGGGCAGCAGAAGGACGGCGGCGCGTAAAAGGGCGGTGTTTCCCCTTGGGAGTTTGTGTATCCACCTTGCCGAAAAGAGCATAACCGCCGTTATCAGGAGAAAAGATACGGCTGTTTCTTTGAATATAAGAGAGATCGCGAAGAGGACCACACTGAGAATATAGTATCCGTAGGCGGAGCCTCTTGCAGAGCCCGCTGTTTCGGCGGCTGAGGCTGATGGTTTTTCAGATGAGGTGTAAAGCGGGCTTTCCGGCGAAGTGTCCTTTGGGACAAGAGATGAGTTTTGCAGATCGGTATGCGCCGCGACGTTGCGGTTCTTTTTTGTACGTTCTTCTTTGACGGCCCCTTTTTTGAAGATGCCATTCATCGCCCTGATCAGGGCGTAGAGGGCAAGGACGCCCGCGAGTGTGCTGCCCACTTGAGATAGTGTATCGTTGCTCGATACGGCGTGAACGTTCGCCTGAGAGATGAGCATGAAGAGGGCTCCGCCGAAGCTCTGCACGAGCGAGAAGCCGAGTCTCATCATGGCAAGGAGCACGAGCCATGCAAGCAGTATGTGAAGGATGAGGTTTGTCACGTGGATAGGGATCGTATTGAGTCCGGCAAGGCTCTGCACGCCTGCGAGAAACATAGCCTGTAGCGGGCGGTAAAAGCTGTTGGCAGGATTGTCGTGTGAGAAGTAGTAAAGAATGGCTCTTGAAGGTTCGGAATAGACGAATTGAAAGTCGTCGTCGCAATATTTCGTGCCGAGTCCGGGAAGAAATACGGTAAAGCCTATCGCTGCGAGTACTATCAAAGCGAAGAGTCTGTTGATTCGCCGCGTGCTTTCGTCCCGTCCGTTCGCATTCATTCCTTAGTCCTTGATTAAGCATTCGAATTTTGATAATCTACCACACACGGTGCGGATAGTAAAATGCGTTTTGCTCCGTGCCGGCTCGTTTTTTTGTTGACTGTCGTGTTCGAATCGTATCAGCAAGAAAGGCGGAAGTAATGGGCAGAATTTCGAAGGCACTTGTTCTGATTTCGATCGCGGCCACTGTGGTCGTAGCGGTTTCATTGATTTTTTCGCCCTCTTCGGTCGTAGCCAACTCGCGTGAGAGGGGTTACCCAGAGGGGTGCACGACGATCGCCGCAGGCAGGCTCGCCACGGCGGACGGCTCCGTCATAACGTCGCACGCCTGCGACGGGCACGACGGGCGTACGTGGATCAGCGTCGTGCCCCACATGAAGCATCCTGCAGGCTCGATTGGCGAATCGACATTCGAGGGCAAGGAGATCATGAAGAGCGACAAGGGTCTCTTGAATCTCTACGAGCTGACCCGCCTGATGGCCGAGCGGTGCAAGACGGCGCGCGGAGCGATAAAGCTCGCAGGCAAGCTGCTCGCCAAGTATGGTTACAACGACTGGGGCGAGTGTCTCACGATAGCGGACACCAAGGAAGTGTGGGTTATGGAGATCGTTGGTCCCGGACAGGGGCGTGTCGGCGCCGTTTGGGCAGCCCAGCGGGTACCGGACGACGAGGTCACGGTGAACGCCAATGCGAGCAGGATTCGCCAGATCAATCTCAAGGACAAGGACAACTTTATGGCCTCGAAGAACGTTTTCTCGAGGGCCAAGGAGATGGGGCTCTGGGACCCCAAGAGCGGCAAGCCCTTCGAGTTCTGCTATGCCTATGCCGACCGCAAGTCCATGTGGGCGAGAAGGCGCGAATGGCGTGTCTACGATCTGCTGGCTCCTTCGCTCAAGCTCGACCCGAACGGCGAGAACTTCCCATTTGCGATAAAGCCCGAGGAAAAGGTTTCGGTGGAAGAGCTGATGAAGATATTCGCGGATACGTACGAGGGCACCGAGTTCGACATGACGAAATTCATGATCGTTGAAGACAAGGATGGCAAGGCTGTAAAGAGCCCTTATGCCAATCCATTCATGAACTACGATCAGATGCCGCTCTGGAAGATAAACGGCGGACTCGGCAAGCTCGGCGAGAGAACGATCGCACGATACTACTGTATTTACTCGTTCATAAGCCAGTCGCGCGACTGGCTCCCCGACCCGGTCGGCGGGCTAGTTTGGTTCGGATGGGACAACCCGGCGATGACGGTCCATGTGCCTCTGTACTGCTCGATAGAGGATCTGCCCCCTTCATTTAAGTATGGCGACGACGAGGACGGGCGTCCGCCTTATACGCGGGAGAGCGCCTGGTGGGCGGTGAACCGCGCAAGCACGATAGCGGCGCACAGGTGGGGCGACATGAGATACGACGTTTACAAGGTAAGGGATGCCATTGAAAAGGAGGAGTTCGACAGTCAGCGCCGGGTGGAGGACGAAGCGGTAAGGTTGTACAAGGAGGATCCGGCGAAGGCTGCGCACTATCTCTCCGACTACAGCTACAAGCTCTGCGAGCGTGCCACGGCAGCCTACTGGAAGCTCGGCGACGACCTCTGGACGAAGTACGACGAGCGGTTTTGATTTGTCAAGGTTGAATGGGTCAAGACGGTTAAAAGGAGTTCCACCTGTCCGCTGTCTGATTTTCAACCATACGTAAAGGCACAAATTGCGGCAATTGCAGGCAAGGAATACCGCGTTTTAACATTTGCGCATCCAAGGCAAATTGCGGGACTGGGGAGGTCGAGTCCGCGGTGGCTTGAACAGCATCAGAAATGGCTATATTGTTGGTAAGCTCAAGTTAATTCTTTTTGCTTCGTATGGGAATCTCGTTCAGACTTAACGCAACAATTCTTTGGTAAGATAGCAGCCATTACCGGATCGGGCATAAAACAGCTCAACCGATAAAGCTTTCGTGATTATATTTTAATTGCTAATGTTATATCAGTTAGTGTTTCAATTAAAGAATTGCGTCAACTTGAAGTCCAAGTTCTGCTGCTTGAACGATCGAGGAAACGATTATTAAAGAAATGATAGCAGCGATGTATAATTATAAATAGTCATAAAATACACAGAGGAATATTATGAAGGGAAAAGAGAAAAACGGCGCCAACCTTGGATTCGAGAACAAGCTCTGGGAGATGGCCGATAAGCTGCGCGGCCACATGGACGCCTCCGAGTATAAGCACGTAGTGCTTGGACTGATCTTTCTCAAGTACATATCCGACGCCTTCCAGGAAAGATACGAGGATCTCAAGGCCAGGCAGGAAACCGAATACACTGACCCCGAAGATCGCGACGAGTATCTCGCGGCAAACATATTCTGGGTGCCGCCCGAGGCACGGTGGGAGAAGATACAGGCGCAGGCACCCCAGCCTACGATCGGCAAGGTGATCGACGAGGCAATGTCCGCCATAGAGCGCGAGAACCAATCGCTG
>NATK01000149.1 GCA_002085285.1 Candidatus Latescibacteria bacterium 4484_7 | reverse complement strand
TTATCGAAGGCATATTTATTATCGTTGTTGTCTCGATGCTTTCTGTTTCCCGGGCTGGATCTGAATGCGTGGTGGCATCGAATCCCGCTAATATCGTTTTGGAGCTTAGAAGCTGCAGGTCCCTTCCGTGCAAAGGCTCAAACCTTCCCTTCGAGATAATAGTGCGAAATGCAGGTGCTGAGCCGTTCAGTCGGAATATTGCCCTGAACGTTTCTATAGATGAGTACGGTGCCGGCAAGGAGATTTACACGATAGATAGATTCGTCGATATCCCGCCTGGCGGTGCAGATTCTCTGACCTGCTCGTTCGATGTTTCGTTTGATTGTGACTCGCTGCTTCTGGAGGTGGGAGTGGATGACGATTCCAATTCTTACGGCGGTGGTAATGCGGCAGAGTTGTTCCTCTATACATCTCCTGGCAAACTGCTCGTCAATGAAATCATGTACAGGCCTGAGAGTGGATTTGGTGAATGGCTCGAACTGTTCAATAACAGCGGCTTTCCTGTCAACCTTGAAGGTTGGTATATGGCCGATGCAACGGGTAGGGAGAGACTCATTGCAGACGATCGCCTGGTCATCGCCCCATACGATTATCTGATCCTTTGTCAGGACATAGAATCCTTTCACTTGCAGTATCCTCAATGCTCGAGTCCGGCAGCCGTTCCGACGGGGGGATGGCCGAGGCTGAACGATTCCCCCTCTTCTATAAATGGGGGTGCCTACGCAGACGTCGTAGAGATTTTCGATCACTTCGGTCGCCTGGTTGAGAGCATTCGATACAGCGATCTTCTTTCCTCAAAGAGAGGTGTCAGCATAGAACGGGTGTCCAGCGAGCTGTGCAGTACGGGAAGAATTGCCATATGGCAGATGAGTGGTTCGAACGGCGGAGCGACTCCCGGCGAAGCCAATTCCATCACAACGAGCAATCTGCCTTCTGCTGGCTCGGTGATCATCGCTCCGGACAGATTCGATCCGAAGTACGGCGGAACTAGTATAACAGTATCTATCTTGCATGCAGAAACTGGATGTTGCGTCAGGATATTCGACATGAATGGCATGGAGGTTAGGAAGATCATCGGGATTTCCGGTTCCGACAGGATATTTTCGTGCTTTTGGGACGGCAGATCGTCCTCTGGGACAGTGGTGAGCACGGGCGTGTACATCTGTCTCGTCGAATTTGTTGGAGGTGGTGGGGTGGTATGCAGAAGGGTGAAAAGGCCTGTCATTGTATTCAGGCGTTGATGGTAGTTATTGTTTATGTTTTGTTAACCCTCTTTATTGCGAATCCGATTTGCTCAGGTCCCTTGAGCAATACGCATAGAATGGGTATGGGCGGTGCGCTGCCTCCTTCAGGACACTTCAACCCAGCCGGATTCTTCGAGCAAAGATGCTATCTCTTCTTTTCATTCGATCACGCTGATTATTACGGCATTCCTGGCCTTAGCAGTGACGGTATCGGTGCTAGTCTCCATTCGAAGAATTATCAAGTTACGATGAGACTTTCGATGTTTGGATTTGAACGGTTCGAAGAAGAAAGGTTGAGCGCCTATACGGGGTCTGCTTTTTCCAAGAAGAGGTGGATATTGGGTCTGAAATACGATCTCACCGGTTTAAGCTCCAGTGGATTCGGCAAATCGTACGAGAATGCAATATCGGCTGAACTGTCCATTGTCCCAAACCGATTCATAGAGATCGGTATAAGATCGATCCTTTTCGGATGCGGGGCTGATGGGGAATCTGAGGGGTTTCTTGCCTCCTTGAATCTCCGCAGAGTCCATATCGTCTACAATGTTTACAGGAATATCTATTCGGGTAGTGATACGAGGATGGGTTTTAGATACGACTACAGCGAAACGGCAATCTTCGAGTCAGGGTTCAGGGTTGCGAGCAATGAGATCTTTGTCGGAGCATCGATAATTATCGAACAGGTCTGGATCAGTGTGTCAGTATCCGATCATCCGTATCTTGGAAGCTCCATCTATTTGGGGGTTGGGTGGTTGAGGTGTTTAGATTCGTTGTGATATCTTGTTTCCTTTCTGTTTTTGTCTCCAACAGCTGTTCTTCCTACCTGGCGAGGGGGGATCGTAAGGGAGATAACGAGTTTTCCATTGCGGACGAGACGCCGGTGAGCAGGGAGGCCTATGAATTTGAGGAAGAGGATCCTTATGATTCTGCCTTTGCGTTTTGTGCAGAAGCGGTCGATTCGGTTGAGCCACTGAAGGAAGGCGCAATTTTCTGTGGCGCCGAATCGGACGGTTCAAAGGCAAATGTATCGTCTCAAACGTCTGCTCCATCGAGGAGAATAAAACGGGGCGGGATGAGAAAAGCATTTCTAGTGACGAGGGCGAATTACTATGTCTCAAATCATGGTAGAGGCACTGTGTTCGATTGGTACTCGAGAATCGATGTGGAAAGGATAAGATCGTATGTGAGGTTTAAGGATGAAGAAAGTGCCGGGAACCTTTCGTCGTTCTATGTGGAGAGACTTTCGGAAAGGGTGCCTCTTGGCTTTGCACTGGGAGATATGTCGCTTAACTTCGGAGGAGGTCTGCTCGTTTCCGTTCCGTACTTCGATTATCCGTTCAGCAGCGGTTTTCCTTTTTTCAAAGAGGAGGGCGTCTTCCATCACACTGCTCTATATGGCAATCTTGTCAGGGGCGCGTCGCTTTTTTGTAGGGGAGGAGTTTTTTCATTTTTTGCCGTAAAGGGCCGCAGGAGGTTTTTCGATTACCAAGGGTTTCCTAATAATGCTGAGAGATTGGATGCTGCTTCTATTATGTTCGGAACGGGGAGGTTGAAATTCGGCTCTTTCGTCACGAGGGCTTTTTCGGATGAGTCAAGGGGTATATGTTCTTTCGATGCAGAGTTTGAAGAGGAGAATCTACATGTCGCGGTGGAGTGCGTTTCGGACGGCAGTGGTTCGCCGGCATATTGCATCAAAGGGTTGGGCAAGGGTGAACAGAAAAGTATCGCATTCAATATTGCCTCTTCTCCGGCGAATTATTTCACGCCTTACGGGAGAATTCTTGGTAGAGCCATCAGCATGAATCGTCTTCAAAGGGGTATGGAACTGGTTTTGAAGAGGAGTTTCGGTACTGGAAGAGAATTGGCGTTGAATTTTGAAAGATACCTCAGCGGTAACGGCAATAAAGATTATCAGAGCTCTGTGTTCGCTGGACAATTCACCTTTAACGATGGGGTGTTTTCCCCGCTTTTAAGATTTTCATTTGGTAGGAGATACAATAGAACGACTGTGCCTTTTGCCGGTTTGCATGAAAAAGAGTCACCCGAATCCAATCTGAGGTTGCATGGTTCGCTTGCTTACATGAATGGAGTGATGTCGGATAGCCGTATCACGTGCGATTATTGTCATGACGGGGCATCGAGCGGGGTATCGGCATCATTATGGGTGAAAATGTCGCTATTTAGCAGAAGATTTGGTGTCGATCTTTTCATCCTCGACGCCATTTCGTTTCATGGCCGACCCGTTTTCTATTACTATGCTCCGTCTCCTTCTGGAGTGTTTCCATGGCACAGCATGTATGGTGAAGGCTATACGATCGATCTGGCAGCTCGGGTCGATGCAGGTCGCTTGAGGTTTTCCACCTTCTTCATACGGGAAAGGCGAAGCATGGATACCCTCAGGAATCATTCATGCATTTAACGACGGTTGACATGGTTGACAAAAGAACAATCACATACGACGGATTATCAGCAGGAAGAAAGATCATTTCTTTTCCTGTAGAGCTGCCATTCTCCCCGGTCATTCAGCAGATAGAGAAGTATTATCCGAAAAGGGGTATACTGGACGAGCTTAGAGACATGGCCTCGCAGGAGAGTATCTATTCCACGATGGAGTCGCTCGGCGAATTTCTCAATCGGACCGAGTCTCCAGAAGATGTCATCATGCAGATTGCCGCTATGGCTCTCAAAGGGGACACTGAGGGAATAAGGCTCTTGCACTCAATGCTCCTCGTTACTCCTTCGATCGAATCATTGGCCGGGGAATTTATAGATTTCAAAAACGTGCGCCGTGTGATGAGCGAAAGATTCGGGTATCAGAAGGCCGAAGATTCTGAAGCGGATGGGAGGTACGGGTGGTTCAAGAAAAAGGTACTTTTTCTTTCCACGTCGTTCAGATTGCCGAATCAGGGCGAAGAAAACGCAGAGACTCCCTGGGAGAGCTGGAGCGATGGAGTCAGAATAGCGATGGGCAGCTCAGATGAAAGATGGAACGATGCGGTGGTTGAAAGACTTAAGGTAGAGCTCGAAGCGCATCTGATAAGACTCACATTATTAATAAGTTCGATAGATATTGAATCACACCCTAAACTCGCCGCTTCCATTCTTTCGAAGGTCGAGGCTACCAGATGGAAGCTCGACGGCTTAAAGGGTGGTTACCTGAGATTCGGAAGCTCTACGCTACTTCTCGCGGCAAAGCTTCGGGATCGGTGGAGTGAGATTTTCGATAGGCTTTACGAGAAAGAAGCTGGCCGCATGATGGTGGACCTTTTCAGAGCGCAGGAAAACAAGGCTCATTCTATCAGGGATATTGTGCTCGGTTCCTCGATCCTCTATGCAATCTTGACTCACCCGATCTTGAAGAGAAGCTCCAGCAAGCCGGACATCTTGAGTACGATGTCGATATTCATAGAAAATTCGGGTGAGGGGAAGATAGAGATTTCGTTTGCTTCGTCATACGGCGCCTCGAGATTGAAGGACCTCATTGCCGTTCAGGGATTCGAGCTTGATGAATCTCTTCTTGTGATATCGCTGAACGAGGTGCCCTTCGAGCTGTTCGTTCAGGAAGACTGGAAACCGAACGATATCAAGTGGTCAGAGGTGGGCAAGTTTGAGAACATCAGTTACAAGACACTTGTAATGACTTACATGGACAATGACAATGTCCTGGTCGAGCTGCTGAACAATCCAAAGGTGATAAGCAAACCAGGTATCGTCCCGCTTATTGCGTCGAGGTGCAGATCATTGAGGATCCTTTCCATCGTAGCCAATAGAAGAGATTTCTACACCGGATTCGCCAATAAGAGCGTTCCGCTCAATCTTCTAATGAATCCGGCCAAGATCCCTCTCACTGCGCTGAGGAAGTTCATTCATGTGCGTTATGTAGACAAGATGACGCTTCAGCGTCTTGCTACGCGAGGTGGACAGATCAGAGAAGAGGTCAGAAGGGAGATACAGCGATACCTGTCATCCCTCGGATGAATTGACTTGCAGCGGTGTCTTCGACTGTTCTTATTTATTGACAAAGCAATCACCGGCAAATATTATTATGTGTCAAATCAATTTGGTTATCCGTTTATTATTTCTTTG